>JACZRH010000164.1 GCA_022574815.1 Planctomycetota bacterium
TTCGGGCCTCCGTCCACGAAACGCCGTCCAAGCCCATCCAAGCAGCGCTACCCGTTCGTTGAGAATTGACCCTGCCGCGCGCTCACGCCCGAACGCACGGCAAATGCTAGGCGCCCCCAACCGGAAGTCAAGCGAGACTCCGTAAGTCGCGGTCTGCACACAACGATGCGCGCACGGAATTATTGAAGACCCTGGAAAGGTCAGCGAGATGGCGCCGCCGTGCACGGTTGCGGAGTTGTCACCTAGCGGTCGCGAATCTGCGAGAAACCCGCCGCCGGCGCGCGCTTTCGCGCTGCTTCTGTCTTCACCTCAGTTAAACACCTGAATTCTTGAGGTTTCGAAGGCCGTCCGACGCCGGTTCGGCAGGCTTGCCCCACCCATGTCAAGATAGATGTCGTTGTTGACCTTCCCGAACGCCACTTCCTCGACCCCGGTGCCCACCGAAAGAGTGGTCGGGGCGCCGAAGCCGTCCGAAACGGGCTTCCAGTCGCGGGTATTGACGTAGAAGGTGATCGTGCCGTGGCCGTGCGTGACCGCGTGCCGCTGCGCGGGGTTGAGCTCGTCGATTCATGACGTTGACATGTCGGTCACGGTATCGTAACGGGCAGCGGCCCGCGCGTTCGTGACTCTTATAGGTCGGGTCTTCGACGCGACAATCATTGGACCCGAAATCTTTAATTCTTGTAGACTGGGCTCATGCCGTGCTCTCGACGTTTCGTCCGGGTCGAAAACGTCGGCCGGGTCAATCTCGACCACTCCGAGCGGGTCGGCCCCAGTCGTCAACAGCGACGTCTGGCGCGTCCCTCGCTGCCTTCTTCAACAGCGTCAGAGCATCGGCATCGTAGAGCTTGCCAGCGGCGATGACGGCCCGGATCTTGCGCGTGTTCGAGATGTCTTCGAGCGGGTCGCCGCTCAACAGCACGAGATCGGCTAGCGCGCCCGGCTCGAGCCGGCCGAGATCAGGGCGCTCCATCCAGTCGGACGGCCATACGGTGGCGGCGCGCAGGGCGTCGAGTTCGGACAGGCCGAGTTCCGAGACCAGCAGTCCGAGTTCGGCGTGCAAGGCCGCACCCGGGCGGGCCGTGAGTACCGTGAGATCGCTGCCCGCCAGCATCCGCACGCCCGCGCTGCGTGCGGCCCGGAACGCTTGCAGATTCTTCTCGTACATGGAGCGGTAGTACTCCAGCAGGCCGGCGTTGTTCCGCCGCTCCCCCAATTGCTCACGCCAGTCGCTCAGCAGGAACGCGGAGATCAGGCGCTGGTCGGCCGCCTTCTCGATGGCCCGCGATGCATCTTCCACGGGTAGCATTGAGCGCTCCCATGTAACGAGCGTCGGCGTGATTACGCCGCCGGTTTCGGCCAGCCAGCGATACATCTGCTCGAGCGACGTTTTCCCCGACGACCTGTCCGGAAGCATATGTTCGATACTGTCCAGCCCGGCGTCGATCACGTGCTGGGGCGCGAGCCCATCGACGTGGGCCGCGAACTTCAGTCCGGCCCGCTGCGCGGCCTGGCCGAGCGCGACGAACACCTCCGGCGACGGGCGGGTGCGCATCTTCAGAAAATCAGCGCCTGCGGCCACGGCGCGGGCCACGACCGCGTCCACATCGGCGGATTGGCCGACCGGCCAGCGCGTCTTGCGGTACGGCTCGACATCGTCCGACGCGATCTGACGCCTGACTCGCTCGGCGGATTCGAGGTAAGGCCCCGCCATGAAGATTCGCGGGCCGACGCGATCGCCTCGCTCGATCTCGCGCCTCCATCGCGCAAGCTCCTCGGGATCGCCTCCGACATCACGCACGCTCGTCACGCCCCACGCGATCAGGTGCGAGATCGCTGAAGCCCTTGCCTTCGAGAGATGGACGTGAGCATCCCACAATCCGGGAATCGCCGTCAACCCGTGTCCGTCCACCTGGCGGGCGACGTCCCCCGGTAGCGGACCACCAGGCTCAACACTGGCGATCTTGCCGTAGCGGATAACAATCGTTGCGTTGCGAGTCACAGCGCCGGAGGCGGGATCGATCGCCGTTACCCCGACGATCACCAGCGAGCCGCGCATCCCCGTCGGTGCGCAGCCGGGCAGAACGGCAATGACGACGAGCCATACAAGCAGACCCGTCCGGCCGATGACGATTGCAGCTTTCTTGTTCGTTCTCATGAATTCGGCCGTAAACTCGTGCTTCACGCCGCGACAAGTACGTGTGCTGGACGGCCCATTGTCTATCGTAACTCGGGCGAGCGCGGATAGCAATCGGTGGGTGCCCCGTGCTTTCAAGCGTGTAGGACTGACGCGAGCATGCGTGCCCAACCCTCTGTGAGAGTGGGGAACGGTTCAGTCGCTGGTCGCGGCGGTGGTGCGGGTAGTGATCGGCACAACGTTATAGGCGGCTGTTGCCCGCGGACCGCCCGTTGCCGTTCGAGCCGTCCATCCCGGACGGCTTGCCGCCGAAGCAGTCAAACGGGACGCCGTACGGAATCGCGGAACCTTCGGCCGGCACGAGCTGATCGAGCCAGTAGGCGTCGTCGTTGCGTTGACAGGTGAAGAACAGACCGCGGTTTTGCGGGTACTTCGAACGGTGATAGCGCATGTGGATGTGCCGCGCGTCGACGCCGCAGACCTCGATCTTGCCGGTTTCGTGCGACATCGCGAAGCGCACGCGCCCGGCCAAGCCCGATTCGCGCGTGACCGCGTCGCGGAAGATCTCCCAGCCGCGCACCATCGGGACCTCGTACGGGTCGTTGCCCGCCGTCGGTCGGCCTTGAAAGACGTAGTAAGGCGTGCATCCGGCGTAGGACAGCTCGCGCCATAGTTCCGCGAGTGTGTCGGCGTTGTCGTTGACGCCGCGAATCAGCGGGCATTGGTTGACGCAGATCACGCCGCACTCGATGAACTTGGCGATCCCCGCGCGGGCGGCGGGTGTGAGCTCGCGTGGATGATCGAAGTGTGCCATCAGATAGATGCGTTTGTCGGGCGTGGAGAAGGTGCGCAGCACGCTCTGGAGCTCGTCGTCGCGCAGGATGCGAAACGGATCGAACGCGGGAATTTTCGACCCGATCCGAATGATGCGCACGTGGTCGATCTCGCGCAGCTCGGCGAAGATCTCGCGCAGTCGGCGGGTGCTCATGATCAGCGGGTCGCCGCCGGTGAGCAGGACGTTGGACACTTCGAGGTGCTCGCGGATGTAGGCGATTCCCGCCGATACGTCCTGGGTCACCTCGCCGTTGTCGTCCATGAACAGGCGTTTGCGGAAGCAATAGCGGCAATAGGCGCCGCAGACCTCGTTGCACAGCAGCAGCACGGTGTCGGCGTACTTGTGTTGCACGCCGTGTGCGACCGTGATGGCCGCCTCGTTGCTGGCGTCGAGTCGGCCCCAGTCATTGAGCTCCTCGCTGCGTGGGATGATGAGTTGTTTGATGGGGTCGTCGGGGTCGTTCCAGTCGATCAAGGTCGAGGTAGTAGTCATTCGCTCGAAAGACGTAGAGCTCGGCGACCCGCCGCAGCTTTTCGCGCTCTTCAGTCGGGATGTTGGGGATCTGATCGATCTGGCGGACGTACTTGATCTTTCGCCGCGGAGCGTCGGCGCTGTCTGTCGGCGGTTTGGGCAGGGGCGTCGTTTGCATCAGGCGCCCTCCTTTCGAGGATTCGAGGTATCAATTATCGGATCAGGGTGAATGATCGTGAATTCGAGCGTTTTCGCGGAGTCCATTCCCCGAGGAGGCTCACAAGCTCCGCTCGCTCGCGCCCGACACCCTTTGATCCCAATGAATCTTAGGGCGAACAGCACGGAATCGCAACTATCTATTCAGCCGACGTTTATAACACCAGACGCGGCCGAATCACTCTAACTTGTTTATGGATAAGCAGTTGTAAGACTTGGTTCGTGATGTTGGCGTACCCGGTATCGGGCCGAGAAACGTCTGATAACGCGCGTCCGGCAAGCCGATGCGGGCGTGGAGTCGAGTTGGCTCCCTACTGCTCCTCCCGCCGAAACACGGCGACGACGTCCTCAACCGGCACGACGAACAGGCGATTGTCCCCTTCGAAGTCCACGGGAATCGCGTTCTTCGGGTTGAAGAGCACCTTATTGTATTGGCGGATGGGGTAGTCCTCGTCTCGATCGACCTGGGACGAGACCGCGACAATCCGCCCGGTGATGGTCGGAATCTCGATATTGTTGGGCAGCTCGATCCCGCCCTTGGTCGTCTTCTTGTCCTCGTCCTTGCGGATCAGGACTCGGTTGCCGATCGGCTCGACGACCTCCAGAAGCTCGCTCTTCCTGGCCTTGTTCATGCGCGTCCTCGCATATACTGTAGCGCAAAGATTTTAGCACGACGATCCCGACGGCGTAAAGCGCGGCGAGTGCGACCGTCCTATCGTCCGCCGCGACAGGGTCGTCGCCGTGTCGGGGCGTCGGTTCTATTTATCGGGAGGCCGTCGTGGATCCCGACAGGCTGAAAGGACTGCTCGAACAACTGGCGGGCGGCTCGGTCGATGTCGAGGCCGTCATGAAGCGGCTGCAATCGCTGCCCTTCGAGAACCTCGAGTTCGCCCGCATCGACCATCACCGCGCCCTGCGCTGCGGGTTCCCCGAGGTCATTTTCGGGCAGGGCAAGACCCCGGGGCAGGTCGCGGAGATCTTCGCCCGGCTCGCCGAAGCCGGGCACGACGTGCTGGCGACGCGGGTCGAGCCCGCCGCCGCCGCGCGGGTGCTCGAGCGCTTCCCGAACGCCACTCACCACGAGCTGCCGCGGCTGGTCACGCTTCGGCAGCGCCCGGCGGTGGCGAGCCCCGGGTTCATCGGCATCGTCTGCGCCGGGACGAGCGATCTGCCCGTCGCCGAGGAGGCCCGCCTGACGGCGGAAATCATGGGGCAGCGCACGCAGGCGATTTACGATGTGGGCGTGGCCGGGCTGCACCGGTTGCTGTCTCAGTCGGCGGAGTTGCAGAAGGCGCGCGTGCTGGTCGTCGTGGCGGGGATGGAGGGTGCGCTGCCCAGCGTCGTCGCGGGGCTCGTGGCCGCTCCGGTCATCGCCGTTCCGACCAGCGTGGGTTACGGCGCCAGCTTTGGGGGTTTGGCGGCGCTGCTGGCGATGCTGAACAGTTGCGCGGCCGGCCTTTCGGTCGTGAACATCGACAACGGTTTCTCAGCCGGGTATCAGGCGGCCCTGATCAACCGCTTGGCCTCCGCGCCGCCCGACGCTCCGGATCCCGACGATGGCGAGTCCTGAATCAGCGCCGACGCCCACGTCGGACGTGCCGCTTCTGCCGCCGCGGCCCGAGACGATGCACAAAGGCCAAGCGGGCCGGGTGGCTATCATCGCCGGGAGCCGGGGCCTGAGCGGGGCGGCGGTGTTGTGCGGGCTCGGTGCTCTACGGGGCGGGGCCGGGCTGGTTCGCGTCTACACGCCGGCGTCGGTCCATCCGATCGTCGCGGCGAGCGAACCGTCGTTCATGGCGTTTCCATTGTGTGAAACGGGCGCCGGCGACATTTCAGTGGATCAAGCGCTGGAGGCCATCGAGCCCTACGAGCCTGACGTGCTCGCGATCGGTCCGGGCCTGGGGCAAGGCCCCGGGCAGCTCGCAATTGTGCAGCGCGTTTGCGCGTTGCCTCTGCCACTGGTGCTGGATGCCGACGCGCTGAATGTGTTGGCGGCCAGCGAGCGGGCGCTGCGTTCCGGGACGAAAGCCGCGAATTTCGCGTCGCCGTTGGCCGGCCGCTCCCATTGCACTGTGATCACACCCCATCCGGGCGAAATGGCGCGGTTGCGGGAAGCCGCCCGAATGGACCCCCAATCGCACCAAGACCACGACACGCGCCTGCGCGTGGCGCACGCCTATGCGCGGCACGCCGGCGTGACCGTCGTCCTCAAAGGCCACCGCACCGTGGTCGCCACCGCCGACCAAGCCTACGTCAACACCAGCGGCAACGCCGGCATGGCGACGGGCGGAATGGGCGACGTGCTCACCGGTTTGATCGCCGCCCTGATGGGCCAGGGAATGAAGCCGTACGACGCCGCCCGGCTCGGCGTGTATGTCCACGGACTGGCCGCCGATCAGCTCGCCAACCGCGTCGGCCCGGTCGGCTACCTGGCCCGTGAGGTGGCCGAGGCCATCCCGGCGGGGTTCGTGGCGGCGTCTCTGCCCAAAGTGGGATTTCGGGCGTAGCCATAGAGGGTCGGATTAGCGCTAGGGTGGCGGATTTCGCGTCGCGTGGCCCTCCGTGACACTTGCCAACACCTATAATGGCCATTGGACGACATCCGCTGCCGGGCTTCTCGTCCGTGATTTTGGGGACAGACATGCCGGAAGCGCCGACTCGCTTCAAACCAGGAGGCCATTCATGAGAGCCGAACTCCGAAACCGTCATCGACCCTTCGCCTTGCGCGGCTGCGCATTTGCGGCAGTGCTCGGAATCCTTGTGGCCGGTTGCACTTCGGCGATTACGCCTGACGATGGTGCGGCACTGGCGACGTTTGAATCTTCGGGCAGTGATTCGTTCGGGGGCCCGACGGGCGGTGCGGGGGCTGCGGACCGGCCCGTGCCGGGCGACGACGGACCGGGCGCGGATGTTCCTCCGCGCGCGCCGCGCGGCGACGTGGACGGGGCCTCGCCCGACCGCGACGCAATTGTCACCGATCCAGGTGTCGATCCAGACCCCGGATCGGAGCCGATCATCGCCGACCCAGCCGAGCCGGTCGATCCCGATCTGCCGGAGCCGCCCCGAAATACCCAGTCCGGAACGCTAACCGCCGGCACGTTCGACGACAATCTCAACTACGAGGTCTACCGGGATTTCGTCTCGGACATGCTGCAGAACGACGCCGACGGCGTCCTGCCCGACGTCGAGCTCGGGCAGCGCATCCTCATCACGGTGAGTAACGAAAGCGGTGCGCCGATCGGCGACGCCCGCGTGTTGGTCAGCGCCGCGGGCGAAGGCGTTAACGCTTCCGTGGTCCTGCTCGACCTGACGACCGGCAGCGACGGCCGCGTGCTCTTTCTGACCGGGATCGACGGTCCGAGCGACGCGACCGAATTCAGCGTGACGGTCGAGCCGCCCGACGACTCCGACGCCGTCACGCGGACGTTCGAAGCTGGCGCGCTCGAATGGGGCATCACGCTTCAGGGCGTGGTCGCGAACCCGCCGGCGCAGCTCGATCTGGCGTTCGTCGTGGACACCACGGGCAGCATGGGCGACGAGCTCGAGTTCCTCAAGATCGAGATGGACGCCATCGCGGCGGCGATCGCCGACGAGTTTCCGAATGTCGACCAGCGCTATGCGCTGGTCGTTTACCGCGACCAAGGCGATCGCTACGTCACGCGCACGTTTGATTTCACGGCCGAGCTCGGCGAGTTTCAGGCCAACCTGAGCGACCAGCGGGCCGCGGGCGGCGGCGACTACCCCGAAGCGATGCACCTGGCGCTCGAGGAAGCGAGCGGGCTCGCGTGGCGCGAGCGCGACACGGCCCGCGTGCTCTTCCTCGTCGCCGACGCGCCGCCACACGCCGAGTTCGCTCAACGCGCGCTCGAAGCCGTTGGGTCGCTGCGCGCCGCAGGTGTCGCGATCTATCCCGTCGCGGCGAGCGGAGTCGCGGCTGAGGCCGAGCTGATCATGCGGACGGCGGCGTTGCAGACGCTCAGCCAGTACCTGTTCCTCACCGACGACTCGGGTGTCGGCAACGCGCACGCCGAGCCGCACATCCCGTGCTACCACGTGGAGCGTCTCGATCAGGCGATGATCCGCATGGTTGCGAACGAGCTTTCCGGACTCGCGAACCAGCCCGACCCGGAAACGATCATCCGCACGGTCGGCAATCCGGTGAACGGAGTGTGTACGGGCGAATGATCGACGCCGGGCGCGTCAAGACCCGCGAGTCTTCCTATGCCTCGAGCGCCGGTTTCGTCGAATTCGAGCTTGACCTTATTTGCGCTCGATGCGTTAGAATGGGAACGATCGAATTAGCGAGGATGCCCGCGAATGGCTGATACCGTACTCACCCACGAGCAAGCCGAGGCACCGTATCGCGGACTGCGGATGACCGCGGACGAGTTTCTCGAGATTCCCGACGACGGGTACAACTACGAGCTAATTGATGGGGTGGTCGCGATGTCACCGAGTCCCTCGCCCATTCACCAGGCGGTAACCACGGAAATCGTCGTGCAAATCGGCTCGTACCTCCGCGATCACCCCCTCGGCCGAGTGTTCACGGAACTGGATGCACATGTGGGCCAGGGTCCGACCGGCGGCGATCTGGTCTACAAGCCCGAATTGCTGTTTGTCCGGGCCGAGCGGCTGCCCGAAATGCGCGAGAAGATCATCGGCGGCCCCGACTTGGTGGTCGAGGTCGTTTCGCGCGGGTCGCGGCGGATGGACAGCGAGACCAAGAAAAACGACTACGAACGCTTCGGCGTGCGCGAGTACTGGCTCCTCGACCCGCAGCGCGAAGCGATGACGTTCTGGCGATTGAAGGACGGGAAGTTCGTGGAGGTGCCGGCGACCGGCGAGACGTTCGCCAGCGAGGCCGTGGCCGGTTTCAAACTCGACCTGCAACGTGTGCGCGAGACGTTCAAGCCGTGGTAAGTTCCCGCTCCGATTTCACGAGAGCCGGACACTTCTCAGGAGCGACCTGAGCGACTTTGTGAAGGAACACATTGCGGCAGGGGTGCAGCTCGCGCCCGTGGCGTGCGAACACGGCTCTGGGTCAGTGAAAGAACCGCGGATGGCCGTGCTCATCGGGCAGCAGCCGGTATTCCGTTTCGCGCGCGTCCATCAGGCACCATTGCGCCGCCGAGCACGAAATCTGAACCGTCACCAGCACCGCCAGAAACAGGGCCCGCTTTCGACCGGCGTTTCCGACGAACGGCCCGCGCAGCAGGCTACCGAGCAGTAGCAAAGGAAGGAAGGGAATCCACAACCGCGGCGTTTCGAGGTTGGTGAACCCGACCGTGAGGACGAGCACGACGGCGGTGACCAGAAACAGGTGCGACCCGAGCCGCGCGTCGCTACGGTCCGGCGTGCGACGCCGGCGCCCCAATTGCCATAGTGCCGTCGCCCAAAGCGCCGGCCCGGCAAAGAGGAGAAACAGGGGGATGCCCAGCGTCTGCCATACAAAGGGCATCGCGTCGGCGCCGCGCGTTACCTCGGCTTGCGACGCCGCGACCGCGCGGCCCGTCTCGAGCACGTTCCAATCGCAAAGCACGAACAGGCCCAAGGCGACCGCGGCGGCACCGCCGGCAGCCGGCGCGATGCAGCGCAGACAGAGGGCCCGCATCCCGCCCGTGGTGCTTCTCGCGCCGAGTAAACAGACCAGGCCGACCACGACCGCGACCCACACGTGTATGAGACCCAGCATTGCGGCCGGGACCGCCGTCGCGCCGGCCAGTGCCGCGGCCCAAGCTCGGCGCTGCCGAACCGCGAGGAACCAGAGCCACAGCGGGACCGCCACAGTGAGCAATTGGGCCGGGTCCTTGCCGGGCGTGAACAAGAGCGTCATCGGCGATGCGAAGGTGCAAACCGCGAAGGCCGCTGCCGAAGCCGGCGGAAGGAAGAGGCGCCCGAGCCGGTAAAGAACAACCGTCGATAGGAGCCACGCTGCGAGGAGCGCTAGGGAGAATGCCAGCGAGTCGGCGAGCAGGGCGTGCGTCCGGGGCGAACCCGTGTCCACGTTGCCGATCAACCAGTCGACGCCGCGGGCTACGGCGGGCAGGTCGCGCCGCGCAAGAATTGTCGCCGCCGCCAGCAGCGTCGCTCCCGGCGGGTTGCTGATGACGCGCGTGCCACGCATTGATTCGGGCGGGGTGCGCGCCCGAACGGGGAAGCGCGCGAGGTAACCGGGCTCGGCGAGGAGCACTTCGGCCTCGTGCAGGAATGCCCCGTCATGCGAAGGGGATTGCATGTTGAAGAAGTGCTGTCGGATGTGGTACGGGGGCGCCCAGTAGGCCCATACGGCGAACAGGGTCGCGCCGACAGCGACCAGCGCGAGTCCGCCGTGACGCCGGCGGGGCGTGTCCGACGCCAGCAGCCAGGTGCCGGCGGGGGAGTCGGAGACCTGGAACCCACCGTTCGAACGGCTGATGGCCAGCCCCATTCCGAGGCCTCCGGCCTTGGTCGTGAAGAAGGGTTCGAAAATCTGGCGAAGTTTTTCGGGCGGGATTCCGCTGCCCGTGTCACGGACCGAAATCTCTGCGAACGGTGCATCAGGATTGGTTCGCACCGTAATGAACATACGGCCGCCGCCCTCCATCGCCTGCCGAGCGTTGATGATAAGATTCAACAGCACCTGCTGAACCTGGGAGGCGTTGACGTTGGCAAAGGGGCGGTCGAAGAAGTCGGTCTGCAGCCGAACCCGGTGTATTTGCAGGTCTTTTTCCGCTAGCACTAACACTTCCTGAACCAGTTGCACCAGGTCGGTCGATTCCCTCCGGTCTCCGTGGCTGCGGGAATACGAAAGCATACCGGTTGTAATTTTGGCGGCCCGCTGACCG
>JACZRH010000165.1 GCA_022574815.1 Planctomycetota bacterium
AGGACAGTAATGAAAAAGGCAACAAGGCAACAAGAAAACAAGGCACGAAGCGCGCGCTGTCATTCCGGGCGCAGCGAGGAATCTCGCTCGGTACCGCGCCGGATGCTTCGCTTCGCTCAGCATGATGTGCGACATTTCGTGCTCCCCGTGACAATCGCCGCGCTGGCCCTCCCGACACTAGCGATCGGCCAGATTGCCGTGCGCGGGGAGAAAGTCTACACCATGGCCGGGTCGGTGATTGAGAACGGCGTTGTCGTGCTGCGCGACGGTAAGATCGCCGCCGTCGGCAAAGCGGCCGACGTTACGATTCCGCCTGGCTTTCGCGTGCTGCGCGGGGCCGTGGTGACGCCGGGTTTGATCGACGCGCATTCCACCGTCGGCTTGTCGGGAATCTACAACTACAAACACGATCAGGACCAGCTCGAGCGCTCGGCGCCGCTGCAACCCGAGCTGCGGGCCCTCGATGCCTACAATCCACAGGATCAATTGATCGAGTGGGTTCGCAGCTTCGGCGTCACCACGCTGCACACCGGCCACGCGCCCGGCGAACTCATTTCCGGGCAAACCATCATCGTCAAGACACGCGGCAATACGGTCGACGACGCGCTGCTCGTCGAGCCCGCGGCCGTCGCTGCCACGCTCAGCCCCCTGGCCCAAAAAGAGGAAAAGAAATCGCCGGGCACGCGCGGCAAGATGATGGCGATGCTGCGGTCCGAGCTGGTCAAGGCCCGCGAGTACAGCGAGAAACGCCAAAAGGCCGACGAAGACAAGAGGCCGGCGTTCAACGCGGGCTACGAAGTGCTCGCGCGCGTGCTCAACCGCGAGCTCCCGCTGATGGTCACCGCCAATCGGGCCCAGGACATTGCGAGTGTGCTGCGGCTGACGCGCGAGTTCAAGCTGCGGCTGTGGCTGGACAGCGCGGCCGAGGCCTATCTGCTGATCGACGAGATCAAGGCCGCCGGCGTGCCCGTCATCATTCATCCGACGATGTACCGCGCGACGCGCGAGACCGAAAACCTCAGCTTCGAGACCGCCGCCAAGCTGCGCCAAGCCGGCATCCCGGTTGCGCTTCAGGCGGGCTACGAGAGCTACGTCCCCAAGACGCGCGTCGTGCTCTTCGAGGCCGCTCTCGCCGCCGCCAACGGCCTGACGTTCGAACAGGCGCTGGCAACCATTACCATCGACGCGGCCAAAATCCTTGGCATCGACCAGCGCGTCGGCAGTCTCGAGGTGGGTAAGGACGGCGACGTGGCGATCTACGACGGCGACCCGTTCGAGTACACGTCGCATTGCATCGGCGTGATCATCGAAGGCGCGGTGGTCAGCGATACGCCACGCTGAACGGCGGATCATCACCCCCGATGTGCCGGCCTTGGTGTTTCACCGAACGATTATGACCCGACCGGCGGCCAGAAGACCCGGTCGCGCGTCGGCGCCCAAGCGGGACCGTTGGCCGGCCGACGACCGCCATCGTCGAGCCCGTTGATCCCGACCGAATAGACCACCGGCTCGCCGTCGCGCAGCCGATAGCCGAAGTCGGCCCCGGAAAATGGGTCGGTCCGGACCGCGGGTGGTTCGGTACGAAGGGCATCCAGCAGGGTCTTCGGCCAGACGCCGTGCTGGGCGTGGTAGGCGTGCAGGTTGAGGATGATCCGCGAGGCGTTGCGGTGCGCGCGGCCCTTGCGATAGGTCAGCGCGACGCCGGTTACATCGGGCAGCAGGCGCGAAAGGATGGGGTCGGCCCGTAGGGCGCCGCGCGAGTTGAGCTCGCGCGCCGCGCCGCGCGCGGCGGCGTAATCCGGATCGAACGCGCGCCGCAGGAGCCGACACGACTCTTCGATCCGGGCGGCGATGACCGGCAACGTGGCGGGCGGATCGATCCGCCCCGAGCCCCCCTCGAAACGCGGTCCGTCGAGCGTGTCGAATCGCCCGTCGCCGTCGCGGTCGCGCACGGAGCGCTGCGCGACGTCCCAGGCCTGGATCTTTTCGATCTCGAGCTGCTTGAGCGGGCGATCGACCGTCGCCGCATCAAACTCGCGCACGCTCCGGAGGACGCGCTCGTAGTCCACATCCTCACCCGCCCAACGTGGCAGCTCGATCAGCACGTCGTAGGCCTGGGCGGCGATGCCGAGCGCGAACACGAACTCGGTCATCTGCGGCTGCGTCGCCAAATGCCGCGCGCAGCGCAATAGCGTGCCGACATCCTCGAGCGCATCGTCCACGTTGTGCTCCACCAAGCGCAGCCGGGCGCGCGTCGTGAGCAGCCGCCCGACGTCGCGCAACGGCTGCAAGACCGGAAACTCTGCGTCGAATAAGGCCCTCGACGACGACTTGCGCTCGAAGTAGCAGCGCTCGACGCGCGCGGCCTCGGCCAGCTTCGACAGACAGGCGTCGTTGCGGTTCACCCAATCGGTCAATACAAGCAAATCGTCGCCGACCCAGGACGCCTGCGGGTTGCGGTCCAGCAGCCGCAGGGCTTCGTCGCTGGGCACGAAGGCCTCGAGCGCGGCGCGATAGCGCTCGGCCGCGTTCTCGCGAATTCCCTCACCATAGGTCCGGTTCACCCACGCCAGGTAATCCACGGGCCGGGCCGCATTGGGTGGCGGCGGATCGCTCGCATGGGCGATCGCCGGCCACACCACCACCAGAACGACGCACGCGAATACAGCACGAAGCATGGTTCGCACCTCCTGCATACCAGACAGCGCGTAGTGTACGCGCGCCGGCCCGGCCCGCTTTTATAATCACGCCGGAATTCTCGAATGCTATGAGCGGGACCACAGTTGTTATTCGCTCGCGAGCCCGAATTATTCCGCGAGCGGCGGGCGGATCACTTGTGGAGCAGCGCCAGGGCCTCGGCCCGCGTGGCTTGGTTGGTGTGCATCACGCCGCGCAGCGCCGACGTGACCATCACGCTGCCGGGCTTTTTGACGCCGCGGCAGGTCATGCAGGTGTGGACGGCCTCGAGCACGACGGCGCAGCCCTTGGCCTGCACGCGTTTTGCCAGCAGGTCGGCGATCTGCGAGGTCAGGCGCTCCTGCACCTGCGGGCGGTGCGAATAGGTGTCGACGATGCGGGCGAGCTTGGAGAGCCCCACGACCCGCCCGCCCGGGATGTACGCGATGTGAGCCTTGCCCTCGAAGGGCATCAGGTGGTGCTCGCACATGCTGTTGAACGAGATGTCGCGCAGCACGACCATTTCGTGGTGATCTTCGTCGAACGCCGTCTTGAGGTGCCGTTCGGGATCCTCGTGTAGACCGGAAAACAGCTCGGCGTACATGCGCGCCACGCGACCGGGCGTTTCGCGCAGCCCCTGCCGCTCCGGGTCCTCGCCGATCGCGATCAATATTTCGTGTACTGCCGCCTCGATCCGCGGAAGATCGACCCCGCCGCTCTTCTTGGTGGAATCACCCATGACGCCAGATCCTGCAATCGAATCCAAAAAAAACCGGGCTGCGGCACTTATCCGCGGCTCCGCAGATACTCCACGAGCAGCCGCACGCCGAAGCCGGTCGCCGATTTGGCGTTGCCGTTCTCGCAGGTTGCGACGGCGGCGATGTCGAGATGGGCCCAGGGCATGTCGTCGTTGACGAACTCCTTGAGGAACATGCCGCCCACGATCGCGTGCGCGTCGCGCTTGCCGGAGCTGTTCTTGAGGTCGGAGTCGGTGCCGCGAATGAGCTCGCGATAGTCGTCCCACAGCGGCAAACGCCACAAGCGCTCGTGCGTGCGCCGGCCACACTCGCCGAGGTCGGCCGAAAGCGTGTCGTCGTTGCTCATCAGACCGGCCGCGACTTTGCCGAGCGCGACGTTGACCCCACCGGTCAACGTCGCGATGTCGATGATCTCGGTCGGCTTGCAATTCTTCTGGGCGTACCAGAGCGCGTCGGCCAGCACGAGCCGGCCCTCCGCGTCGGTGTTCGTCACTTCGACGGTCTTCCCGCTCATCATCGTGAGAATATCGCCGGGCCGGTAGGCGCGGTCGGAGATCGCGTTTTCCGCCGCCGCGATGATCCCGACCAGGTTGCAACGCAGTTTCAAGTCGGCCGCCGCCTTGAGCACACCCAGCACCGTCATGCCGCCGCACTTGTCGTACTTGAGCCCCTCGAGCCCGGCCGCCGGTTTGATCGAATAGCCGCCGGTGTCGAAGGTGACGGCCTTTCCGACCAGCACGGTGTTCTTGCGGGCCTGCGGCGCAGCGCGATAGTCGAGTCGGATCAGGCAGGGACCCGGGGTGGCGCCCATGCCGACCGCGAGTAGGCCGTTCATCCGCAGGCGCTTGAGCTGCGGGACGTCGAGCACGGTACATTTGAGCTTCGCCGCGCGGGCCAGAGACCGGGCCTGCGACGCGAGCGTCGCGGGGTTGATGATGTTGCCGGGCTCGTGCGCGAGCCGCCGCGTGTAGTTGACCGCCTTGGCGAGCGTCACTGAGTCACGAATCTGCGGCAGCGTTCGGGCGACATGCCCGGCTTGGCCGGAGCGTACGAAGATGCGCGCGGTCGCGACGGCGTTCTCTTCCGGCTCCTTGTGTTCGGCGAAGCGAAAGCCGCCGAGCACCATTCCGCCGGCCCATTCCGCAGTCGCCTGATCGACGCCGCAGGACGCAAGACCGTCGACCCACAGAGTGGCCTGTTTAACCCGTTCGGCCATCAGCCAGCGGGCGGCGGCGGCACCGGCGGTGCGGATTCTGTGGGCGTTCAGCTTGTCGGCCGTGCCGAGGCTGATGACGATGATTCGGCGGAAGGCCCCGGAGCGCGTGGTGTGCCCGAGCTGGCCAGGGTCGTCGCCGACGGCCCCGACTGCAACGAGTTCCGAGACCGCGTCATTGCAAACCGCATCGACCCGCGCCATCAACTGCATCGGCGGTTGCGGCCGAGCGACCAGCGGGACCAGCAGCACCTCGCCGCCGCCGGTTTTCTTTGCGCGTGTGAAATCGAACTGCGTGCCGTTTTGACCCATCAGGTTTCCTTGCTCGAGTGGATGATCGCTTTTCCGATCGCGTCGCGTGTCGAGCGAAAGCGTACCACGAGCCCAGAGCGGACGGAAGCCGTTGCCGGACAGGCGGCGGGTTGTTCGGCACTACGATCCACGATCGCGCAGCGCCGCGCGGCTGAGCGCGAGCAGCAATACTGCGGACCGCTCGGGGCCTCGCCCAACGTCGGTCAGCCTCAAAATGCCCCTGTGCATGCTCCCAGACTCGGCGCCGAACCCGAAGCAGACCGAGTCATCAAGACGTGCTGACCGTCGTGCAGCCGCCGACGATCGCGTTGGCGCCGCCCGATGCTTCCATAACCGGGTCACTTTCTCGCGCGAGCGGCAGACCGTTGACCGAAACGGTCGAGCTTCCCACCGTAACGAGACCAGGGCCGTGCGCCGGGAGCGGTGTGCAGCAGACGTGCATGTCGAACATGGCTCCGATGGTCGAGAAGAGCGCAGCGGCGGTCGCGGCGGCCGCTGCCCGCAGGCCCTCGGCGTAGGCCTCATCCGCCGCCGGTTGACCGCCGGGCGCGGCTGAGGCGGTGGTCCAGGCGGTGGTCATGGTCGTGTTGGTGGTGTGCAATGCGGTCAGTGCGGTTGTCGCTGACGCCACCGCGGCCGGATTGCCTTCGGTCGCCGCGGCTCGAGAGGCGCCGTGCAGCGCGATATCGATATTCACCAGCAGCGGCGCGGCCAGCGCGGGGTTCAGCAGGAGCGCGTCCATCAAGGCCTGCATCGCCACGGCGGCCGCTTGCACCGCCCCGCCGAGGGCGGCCGGCAAGGCGCGCCAGGCCCGCCGACCGCCGATGGTCACATTTGGGCTGCCCGGTCCGCCGGTCAAGGCGGGCGGCCAGGGGTGACTGACCGGATCGTCGATGCGTGCTGCGCGGGGCATTGGAAAACTCCTTTCGATGACCATGGTGGTCGGTTGTGTTTCTCATTCGGCGTCCCGCGATTGTGGATCGTTCATGTTGATCAGGTGATAGCGAGCTGCGAGGTCGGACGCCGGCGCCCCTGCTGCGAACAATCGCACGCGATTGATGGGTTCGCCGGCCGATTCGAGCCAATTCACCATGCGCTGCCCCGTGTCCGGATCGTCCCAGACCTGCCACACCAGCCGCACGTGGCTGGTCGTTATCTTATCGAGCAAGTCGCCGGGGCGCAGCTCATTTGCGGTGATTTGGACACCCGGAAAGCGAAGGTAGCGATCGGCCGAGCTCTTGGCCAGCGTGACGCGATACCAGTTCTTTGGCGTTTCGATGTGATAAATGTGTCTGCCTTCGTGCGGGTGTTCGAGCGCGCACTTGCTTTTCTTGCTCGTCCGATGATCGACGGTCGGCCACTCGATGCCGGCGAGAAATGCCGCGGCATTGATGAAGCCGTTGCAATCCATGCCGTAACCCTGGTAGCCGGAGCCGGCCCATCCGCCCTGTGGCTGCTTGTCGTTGTCGCCCTTGCCGCCGAACCAAATGCCGCCGTTCTCGTAGGGCGTGTGGATGAATGCGGTTGCCCAGCGGAGCATTTCTTCCAGTTCCTCTGAGCGCGGCCCAAGTGAATCAGAGAAACGTGGCGTGTCAGAGCGGCGGACCGACAGACGCAGTGCGAATCCCTTTTCGTATCTGCTCTGGGGGCATGACTTGAGCACGCGCTTTGACTTCCTCTTGTGGCGGTAGACACCGTCGGTCAGCGTCACGTTGACGCGGAAGCGGCGCGTACCGGCAGGCAGCCGTTCGTCGCTATCCACCGGCAGAAGATGGGTCCAGCCGTCCGCCCCCTTCTGCGACGACAGAGTCTGCGGCGTGTCGTAGCTGTATTTGCGAGCAGCGACGTTCTTCATCTTGAACGTCGTCCCGTCTGATTCCATTTTGAACGTCCCGTCGTTATTCTTGTCCTTGATCGGTGTCGTCCCGTTCATGTCGCCTGTGACGACCAGTTCCTGCCACTCGAAGGTGAGTTCGCGATCGACCCAGGGCCACGGCAAGAGTTCCGGAATGTCGCGGTCGAGCCGCTCCTTCCACATAAGGCCCAGCTTGTAATCCGGCCGGGCGTTGGGTTTCTCGCTGAACGCCTGGCCGCGCTTCTCGCCCATGCCGTGTCCGAAGCGCCGCCCGGTCTCGAAGAAAAGTTCGTCGTTCTTGAAACCGTCGCCGCAATACGGCTGGAAATCCCCCTTGTCGCCCTTGGGCTTGGCCCAGACGACCGCGTAGAGCCGTACGACGTCGCTGTCGAGCGGCGAGATCGCTCTGTCGTCGTCCGTAGGTTTTCCCTTCATTTCCGCCGACAGCGTTTCGTTACGAAAGTACAGGTCGACTTTCTCGACGATGATGTCGAACAGGTCGGCCGCGTTTTCGGCGTCGTTCTCGGGGGCGCTGCGGGCAACTTCGAGAAGCATGGCCATTTCATTATCTCCTTTGCCGTCGGTGTCGGTTCTACGCGCCGTGCTCGTCGCGCAGTCTCGCGCGCGTCGGGTCGTCGGGATCGCCGGTAGTTTCGAGTTCTCGCGCTTTGGGTTGTTGAAAGCTCTTGAGCGCGGCCGTCGTTTGTTTGTTCTGCGTGCCGTTGGTCGGACCGCTGTAGTAGCCGAAGTGCCGCAGCCGCTGCTGCACTCCGGTGAGATGTTCGACCGGCTCGAGATGACCGAATTTGAGATCGTATTCGAGCGTCTCGTCTTTCTCTTGCACGCACAGCTTTGCCCGGCGAGCGGTGCTCGGCATGGGGCACTGCAATCGGCCCTCGTCGTTGGTCGCGCTCGAGACCTTATGGCCGCACTCGAATTGAATCGTGTAGGGACGGTTCGCGATCGGCTTGCCGTTCTGGGCCAGTCGAAGCCGGAAGATCGTCGGCTGCCCGACGCGGACGAACTTATGCCGCATGTCGGTTTGGCCGGTCTCGGTTCTCTCCTTGAGCGGCGGGATCGTCAGTCGGTCGCCCGTTGCCAACACGTTGGGATCTTTGCGGATTTCCTTGAGCTCGGCGTTGGCGGCGTCATCCCAAATGGTCTGCCATAGGTGGCCTTCGACCGCCGCGATCGACGACACGCAGTCCCCGCGCTTGACGACGTAATCGCCCTGCCCGACCAGTTCGGGCACGGCGTCCGCGGCGCCCTGCGGAGCGGCATCAGGCGAAGTGCTTGGGGCGTCGGCACGTTTCCGCAGGGCTCGCCGCAAGCGGTTCGTGAATCTGTCGGATCGTTCGCTCGGACAAGTTGTCGCGGTCGTATCGGGCATTACGCACGTCTCCAGGCTGCAGCGTCAATCTTCGGAAATCTGATCTGGCACTCGCCGGCGCGCTCGACCCAAACATGGGCGCTACCCTTGTCGTCCAGAGAACCGGTGTGGACCGTGCCGCCGGGCTCTTCGATCTCATACTCTTCGTGCGCCCAGGGGACGCCCGTCTCGTCGCGCATCTCGATCTCGATCCAGTGGCCGTCGTCCTCGCTCGGGTCGTCGTGCTTGCCGCCGTTATTCGGATTCGGATCGTCGTTCGGGTCGTCATTCGTGCCCGAGTAATGCACGTCATGTCCCGGCTTCGTCGTTCGTGCAGACTTGGCGGCCGGGCCGAGATCGGGAATCGGGTCGGCGACGTGCGTGAGCGGCATTCCGCCGCTGTTGAGTCCGATGTGGCAAGCCGAAATCCAGACGCCGTCCTTATCGATCGTGATGAAATTGCCGCCGCAGCGCAGAGTGATGCCCTGTTCGGCCTCGATGATGGCCTTGCCGCCACAATTCAGATAATACGTATCAGTCACGAACTGGACGTGGTTGAGGAGATACTCGTTGAGCATTCGCACTTCGTAGTGCATGCTCCCCCAGATGTATTCCTGCTGATCGCGGAGAACTTCGACGTGCTTATCACGCTCGACGGTCTCGATCTTGTCGCGCTTGACCTTCACGTGCCGGTCGCACCCGACGGTCTCGTAGGCGTTGCCGCGCGACCGACGGTGCAGCGAGCGCTGCGCGTGGATCAGCAGGTGCTCCTTGCCCTTGGCGTCCTCGAAGCGAATCTCGTTGACGCCGTGGCCGCCTTTGGAGCTGTTGGTCTTGATGCAGCTCTTCGTCTTCTCGGCCGGCAATTCGTAGGGCGGCATGTGATCGTTGTTGTACACGCGCCCGGTGATAATCGGGCAGTCGGGATTGCCCTCCAGGAAGTCCACGATGACCTCCTGACCCACGCGCGGCAGAAACATCATGCCGTAGCCGGCGCCGGCCATGCCTTGGCTGACGCGAATCCAGTATGAGCTCGATTCGTCGAAGCGGCGGTCGCGGTCCCAGTGAAACTGAACCTTGATGCGGCCGTACTTGTCGGTGTGGATTTCCTCGTCTTTCGGACCCACGACAATGGCCGTCTGGCTGCCGCGGACGACCGGGCGCGGCGTGTCCTGCCGGAGCCGAAAGGGAACGTCGGCGGGCAGCACTTCCACCTCGACGCGATAGTCGGCGGCTCCACCTGCGGCGCCTGCCTCAGCCCCCTGCGGACGCAGGGCCGAATGGCGAACGCGCGTCAACAGGTATTTGCGATTGAGACGCTTAGCCGGATGGTCGCTCAGTTGAAAGGTGAATCCCGGCGCGAGGGTTCGAATGTTTCCGATGAGCTCGATGGCCCGGTTTCGGCAGGCGAGCGATTCGAGCCGCACTTGCGCGAGTCGTCCGCCGCGGTCCTTGTCTACGAACTCACCGGGATAGTCGCTGTGCTCGAGCGCGGTGAACGCTTCGGCGGTCCGCGTCTTCAAGAGGTCCGCTCCCGGCGTGCGGAAGTTGAAATCGTCCAGGGCGACGGCGCCGTTGCCGATCGAACGCCGTTCGCGAAGCTGGTCGAACAGCTCGGCGCTAAAGCGATGATCGTTCAAGCCGACGTTGCCGACCAGGCATCCGTCGAGTCCATGGTTGCGCGCGTGAACGATGAGCTCGGGCCGGTCGAAATGCTCGTGAATAACGCCGGCATTTTTGAATACGTCCCACACGAAACGACGACGCTCGATCATTGGAAACGCACGATCGATGTCAATTTGACGGGGCTTTACATCGTGACCTGGGCAGTCAAGGAACAAATGATCGGGCGGAGATTCGGACGCATCGTGAATATGTCCTCCATTTCAGCCCTCCGTCCAAGACCCTACGGAATTGCCTACGCGGCCAGTAAAGCAGGGGTGATTGCGTTTACGAAAAGTGCGTCCGATGCACTGATTCCCTTCAACATACGCATGAATGCCGTGGCGCCGGGATTGATAGAAACCGAAATTATCGATGAGGTCGATCGGCCGACGTTGGATCGACTCATCGATCAAACACCGATGAAACGGATCGGGCAAGCCGACGAGATTGCAGACGTCGTGCATTTTCTGTTATCGGACGCTTCCCGATTCATCGTGGGGCAGACGCTCGTCGCAAGTGGCGGCCGAGTCATGTTGCCCTAACAGCCCGTTGAAAAAGTCTCCTTGACCT
>JACZRH010000379.1 GCA_022574815.1 Planctomycetota bacterium
CATCGCCGGGCCCAATTCGCGCCGCCTGCTCGGCGAGCTGTGCGGCGACATCGATCTGGCGACCGAGGCGTTCCCCTTCATGTCGTGGCGCGACGGCACGGTGGCGGGCCTGCCCGCGCGCGTCTACCGGGTCAGCTTCTCGGGCGAGATCGCCTACGAGATCAACGTGCCGGCGAGTTATGGCACGGCGCTGTGGCGCGCGCTGATGACCGCCGGCGTGAAGTACGAGATCACGCCCTACGGCACCGAGGCGATGCACGTGCTGCGCGGCGAGAAGGGCTTCATCGTCGTCGGTCACGACACCGACGGCACGCTCACGCCGTTCGACCTCGGCATGGGCTGGATCGTCAGCAAGAAGAAAAAGGACTTCCTCGGCAAGCGCTCGCTGGCCCGCAGCGACTGCCTGCGCGAGGGCCGCAAGCAGCTCGTCGGGCTGCTGAGCGAGGACCCGAACGAGGTCGTGCCCGAGGGCTCGCAGATCGTCGCCGAGGTGCGCGCCAAGCCGCCCATGCCGATGGAGGGCCACGTCACCTCGAGCTATTGGAGCCCGATCCTCGGCCGCTCGATCGCCATGGCGGTGCTCAAGGGCGGCCACGGCCGGCACGGCGAGACGGTGACCATCTCGCTCGCCAACAAGAACGTCCGCGCCGTGGTCGGCAAGCCGATCTTCTACGACCCGGAAGGGGAGAAGCTGCGTGGTTGAGGGGTATCTGAGACAGGGCGTGCTCGACCATCGGCACCTGGATGCGCGGGTGGTCGACGACATCGGCGACGCCGGCGTCACGCTCGGCGAGCGGCGCTTCCTGGGCAAGATCGATTTGCGCGGCGAGCCGACCAAGAAATTCCGCGACGCGGTCGCCGGCGTGCTCGGCGTCGCGCCGCCGACCGCGCCAAACACGACCGCCGGCGACGGCGCGCGCACCGTTTCGGAAAGCTCGCTTGACGGAGTTGCAGAGACCTGCACAGTCTCATCAACACCGGAATCGGACGAGATGGAGGAATCCATACAAATTACCAACACGGGGGATAGGGGCCGCAACCGCAGTTCATTCAGGTTCGAACACGAAGACTCGCACACGCCGCGCGAGTATCAATCGTTCGCACCGCCGACTGGATTGCGGATCGATGTTTCCGAGCCGGGAACGTGTCCGGCCCTTTCCTTCAGGATACCGCATGGAATTTCGTCTCGGCAAGAGAATTCGCAATTGCCGGTCTGTTTTCGGAGCTGGAATAGGGTCCCCACGACCCGAATCAAACCATCCAGCAGCGCCGGTTCTGAGGTAGCGCGTTTTGAATTGATGGGATTTCACAATTTCAAAAAGCGTCAACGGCGGGTTCTTCAGCCGTACTTCTCCCGCAGGCGGCGGGCCGCTTCGACTTCGTTTTTCAGCTTCGCGTAGACTTCGTCGATGCTGACCGCCGCGGCCGAACCGGGGGCGAAGCCGCAGTCCGGATTCAGTGTGATGCGTTCCGCGGCGACGTGTTTGAGCGCCTCTTCGACGCGCTCGACGATCGTTTCGACCGAGTCGATTTGTCCCGGCTGGCAGCTCACACACCCCAGTCCGATTTCCACGTCCTCTGGCAGTTCGCGAAAGACGGACATCTCCCCGGAGCCGGGCGTCGTAAATTCCATCGTCACGTGGCCGACGCGCAATCGGCCTAGTTGCGGCAGAATGGGATCGTACCCTCCTTGATGCTGCGCCTCGCCGCGCGCCCGCGCGCCGGCGCGTCGGCACAGATGCACCGCTAAGCGCACGTCGTCAAACCCGGCCGCGACCTGATTGTCCATGTCGACGGCGAAATCGGCGGCGCGGTCCGGGTCGTCGTATGCGGCTCGTACTTTGGGATCGACGAACAGGCAGAGATGAGGGTCGTCAATCTGAATGATCGAGACCCCTTCGTCGCGCAGCAATTCAATTTCCCGCCGCAGAATCGGCACGCAATCCCGCACGAAGTCGTCCCGCGCCGAGGTCTGATCACTCGGACACACGCCGAAGAACTCACCATCCGCCGTCAGAAGTACAAGGCGGTCGATCTGAGCGTCAAGACCGAGAAGACGCTGGAGAT
>JACZRH010000166.1 GCA_022574815.1 Planctomycetota bacterium
CGCGCATCGTCCAGCAGAAGCTACTGGCCTTCCTCGACGCGCGGCAGCGCAAGTCGGCTGAGGACGCGGCCGGGCAGGACTAGCGCCACGAGGGTCCCCACATGGCGTTCAAGAAGAAAGAGCCCAAGCCCGAGGCCGGCGCGCCGCTCTGGATGGTCACCTATGGCGACATGGTCACCTTGCTGCTGGCCTTCTTCGTCATGCTGCTGGCGATGAGCGAGGTCAAGAAGGACGACAATTTCATCGACTTCATGCAAGCCATCCGGGATGCGTTCGGGTACGTCGGCGGCGCGCAGCACACGCCGCTCGACCCGGTCGAGATACCGCGCAACGTGGACCTCAAACAGATGCTGATCATTCCGATCCAGTGGCACGATTTCGCCAAATCGGAGGATCCGGGCGTGGCCGGCGAGTACGCCGCCGTCACGAATATGCGTCGGCCGGAGATCTTCGACGTCGGCGGTAAGGTCCATTTCGCCGAGCTCGAGGCCACGTTGTCCGACGAGAACCGCGCGAAGGTGGCCGAGTTTGCCGGGCACGTCCGCGGGCACATGACCCAGATTCGCGTCAGCGGGCATTGCAGCCGAAAGCCGGTGGAAGGGAGCGAGTTCGCGGACCACTTCGAACTGACCTACGCGCGGGCCCACGCCGTGATGGAGGCGCTCGTCGCCGCGGGCATCGATCGCGGCCGCATCGTCCTTCAGGCCACCGGCCCCAACGAGCCGATCACGTCGCGGGCCTACACCGACCACGAACGAGCCCAAAACGACCTCGTCCAAATTCTCCAGATCGACATTCGCGTCGATGAATTCAGCAACAGCCCTTGAAGGGGTTCGGGGTTCAGGGCTCAGGCGAAGGTGCCCCACCTTGAATCCGACCTTCCCCACACGCGGTACAAAACAAGGGCCGAACGGCTGGCACCGTCCGGCCCCGCGATGAAATTGGATACAGCACTGAGCCGCTAATGCGATCTACCGCAGCAGGCTCAGAACCTGGCTGCTCTGCTGGTTCGCCAGACCCAGCAGCGAGATCGACATTTGCAGCAGCACTTGCTGCCGATTCAGCTCGGCCGTCGCGGTCGCATAGTCGACGTCGCCGATGACGCTGCGAGCGGCTTCCAGTCCGGCCTTGGTCGCGTTCTGGGTGTTCAGGGCCGTCCGCACCTGGAACTTCTGGAAGCCACCGATGCGGCCCTGGGTCTGGGCCACCTGCTCGGCGGCCTTGGTGGCGATGCCCGAGGCCTGCCCCGGGTTGTTGAGCAGGCTGTTCGTCCCGCCGCTTCGCAGTGACGACAGTCGCCCGAGCACCGCCGACCCGAGCTGCTGGGAGTACAGCCCGTCGATGCCGATGGTCACCCGCGTGGTGGAGTCCGTGCCGAGCTGGAAAGTGGCCCCCCCGCTGGAATCGACCGTGAAGGTCGAAGTCGTCCCGGCCGCCGACGCGTTGAATGCGGTGCTGATCGAGAATTGGATGCTCAGCCCGTTCGAGTTGAAGTTCACGTCGAGCCCGTCCACCCCGACGGTCTGTCCGTTGACGGTGATGCCGGCATCCACACCGGTGTCGTTGCCGGCGTTGAAGTTGGTGGTGTCGCCGCTCAGGACCGAGACGCGCACCAACGCCGTCGAGCCGAAGTCCTGGCTGCGCAGCCCGATTGCCGCGGTCGCACCGGTCTGCGAGGCCACGACGCCGGTGGTCGAGGTCGCGTTGTTGATCCTGGCGGTGACCGCCGACAGGTTCTCGCCGATCGAAACGGTTATGAGCGCCGTGCCGAGCTTGCCTTGGATCGAAATGGTCGTCTGGGCGGTGGCCGAGGTTGTCCCAAACCCGGTGACCGCGGCGCGCTGGGCGGCCGAGGAAATCTCCACGGAGATCGCATTACTCGTGGCGTCGGTGTCGCGGCTGAAGACGCGCACATTGGTGATGTCGGCCGCCGTCACGCCGTTGACGTTGATGCCGTACGAGCCGTCGAGCAGTTTCTTGCCGTTGAAACTCGTGGTTCGGATGATCCGGTCGAGCGCGTCGATGGCGGTGTCGATCTGGGCCTGGTTGGCGGCGACTTCCGAGGCGCTCAGGCCGGCCTCGTTCGCCGACGATTGGGCGAGGTTCTGGATTTCATTGAGCAGCGACGCCACTTCGGTCAGGGCGCTGTCGGCCACGTTGAGAATCGCGTCGGTCCGCTGATTGCTCACGATGGAAGCGTCGACCGCGATTAACTCGGTATCCAGACTGCGCAGCGCGATCAAGCCGGCCGGGTCATCCGAGCCACGGTTGATACGCGAGCCGGTCGACAACTGTGTGAGTGTGTTTTCCTGCTGGGCTGCTATGCGGTTCAAAATGTTCAGCAAACTGAGTGTGTTCGAGTTGTTGATTGTGATCGCCATACCTTTGTCTCCAAATGCCGCGACGTGTAACGGAACCAACGTAAACATGGAAAACGCGGCGCCCCGTCGGCAACCGCCCGCGGCGAGAATCATTTTCCGTCGAAAAAACTAAGCGCGCGGGCCCGCTGCGCACGCGCTGCGTCCCAGATCATGCGCGCGCCGCACTCGCGCCCGCGACGGATTATTGGGCCGCGGAAAGTTACCGCTCCCAGGCGGGCCGGACGATTTGGTATTTTTTTTGAGGATTTTCGAGGGGCGACCGCGCTGCTCACGGGAATACCCGTAAGCGGCGCAATCGATCTCGGACCGCGGGACGGATATGCGGAACCCGCCGTCGTCGGCAGCGTCGCCGCCGGCCCGCTAGCGCCCCGTCTCGCGCTCCTGCTCCCACGCCGCCAAACGCTCGAGCATGCGCCGCGACGCCGCGTGTCCCGGTTCGAGTGCCAGAACGCGCCGATACAATCCCGCCGCCGTTTCGTGATGCCGCGCGTCCCACTCAGCGTCGGCCCATCGCAACAGCAGGCCCGCCTCGGCCGGTCGAGCTTCCGCCGCTCGCCGTAGGAACACGCGGACCATCCCGTCCTCGCCGCGTTCGTTGTAGCGTTCCGCGACCGCCAGGAACGCCTCATGAAGAATGTCACCGCGCCGCTTCGGTTGAGCGCGGGCTCGCAACTGGCTGTAGCGCAGGTAGTCTTCCAGCGCGTCGGCCGCGAGCGCCAGCTCGGCGTAGACGTCGAGCCGTGCGCGATCGGGCGCATCGACGTCGAGCAAACGCGGCTCCAGCGCCTTGAGAAGGCCGAACCCGGCCTTGGGCCGGCCGGCGTTTTTCCAGATCCTGGCGTGCAACACGTGCGCTTCGGGGGCGTCGAGCCCGCCATCCAGGGCCAGCCGGAGCTGGTAGAGCGCCGATTCCTCCGGACAACACAGGAACTGTTGGCGACCCCCGCGATGCTCGACCAAGAGCGAATTTCCGTGAAACTGCCCGGCCTTTCCGCCGCGGACCCGGCGGACACGCGTGGCACCCAGGATCGCGCCCTGCCCGTAATACGCCTGCGCCGCGCGCCAGTGCAGCGCCGCCGACGGACCGAATCGGGCGGTCGCACGCGCGATCTGCCGCAGCGCGAGTCCGTAGCGCTTCCGTGCCAGGGCCGTGTCGATCCCCTCCAGCCACAGCTCGCGGCTCGTGGGGAATCGCTCGAGTCCGCCGCGGATCACCGCCCCGGCCCGCGCGAGATCGCCGCTCTGACGCCGGACCTGCGCGAGCAAGAGAACCCCTTTCACATCGAGCCGGCTTTGGACCTGCTCCAGCACCCGCGCCGCCGCAGGCCAATCCACGCCGGCCGCATGCGCGCGGGCCAGCGCGACCCGGACGGCGATATCGTCCGGCTGTTGGGCCAGTGCGTCTTCCAGAGTGCGCAAGGCCTCCGCGGGTCGGCCGGCGGCGGCGTAGGCTTCGGCGAGCTTGAGTGAAGTGGGGCTGTGCAGCGGGCGCAGCTCGGCGCAGCGTCGCAGCAGGTCGATCGCCGCCGTTGCGTCGCCGGCCACCAGACGTCGGCACCCCGCGGAATACAGCTTGGCCTCGTCGGTCCCGTCCGACTCCTGCGCCGGCAGCGCCCCGTCCGCAAATCGCGCCGCCGCGCCGGCCGCCGCACCGCCGGCGAGCGCCACGCCGAGAAAAACCGAGAACCATCCTAGCCGTGCCATGGGGCCCATTCCGTCGCCGTCGGTCCGTCGCGTTTTCATATCTCCGGGGGAGTCCGTTCGCGGCGTTCCTGCCCGAGTTGCACCCGCGCCGAGCGTCGCGCTATCATTGTGACACAATCGGGCGGCGGCTACAATCGAAATTGATGGATGACCATTCGCTCGAATGTCTGGACTTCGCTCGTGTTCGCGAGATCGTCGCGGGATACGCCTCCACCGGCCTCGGGCGCGGGCTGGCCGAGACCATCCGTCCGAACACGCGCCCGGAGCTCATCCGCCGCTGGCTCGGCCAGGTTGTCGAGCTCAGCCGGCTCGCCGAGCAGCGCGGCCTGCCGCCGTTCGGGGGCATCACGGACGTGCGCGGCGTCGTTCGCAACTGCGCCCCGCCTCTGCGGATTTCGGTGGACGACATGGCCCTGGTCGGCGACACGCTGGCGGGGACGCACGAGTTGACCCGTTACTTCGCCGACCTGCCCGACGAGTACACCGAGCTGCGCCACGTGGCCGAGCGCGTCAGCGATTTTCAGACCATTGTTGATCGTATTCGAGCGGTCATCGACGAACGCTCCCAGGTGCGCGACGACGCCAGCCCGAAACTGGGCGAGATCCGAAAGCGCATCAGCGACGCCGCCGCCGCGATCGAGCAGACCGTCCAGCGGCTGCTTCGCGAGCCGGCGCTGCGCCGGCTGCTGCAGTTTCCTAACCACACCTTTCACAACGACCGGCTCGTCCTGCCGCTCAAAACGGAGAACCGCGGGCGCCTGCCCGGCATCGTGCACCGCACCTCTGACAGCGGCGCGACGCTCTACATCGAGCCCGCCGCCGCCGTCGAGCTCAACAACCAGATCAGCAACCTGCGCAGCGAGGAGCAGGAGGAGATCAACCGGCTGTTGTGGGAGTTGGCCCACGAAGTCCATCTGAACTCCGCCGCCATCCTCAAGACGCTCGACACGATCGCCGTCGTCGATCTCATTGCCGCCAAGGTCCGTTTCGCGCGCGACTTCGAGCTGCGCTGCCCCGAGATCACTGACGACGGCGTCTTGAAGGTCCGCTGCGCCAGGCATCCGCTGCTGATCGACCTGGCGCGCCAGAAGGAGGCCCGCGGCGAGGCGCCCGACCCGGTCGTCCCGATCGACTACCGGCTCGGCGACGATTTCGACATGTTGATCGTCACCGGCCCGAACACGGGCGGCAAGACCGTCGCGCTCAAGACCATCGGCCTGCTTTGCCTGATGGTGCAGGCCGGTCTGCCCGTGCCGGTGGGCGAAGGCTCCAGCATGGGGCTGTTCGTCAATGTGCTGATCGACGTCGGCGACGAACAGAGCATGCAGCAATCGCTCAGCACCTTCAGCGGTCACCTGAAGCGGCTGATGGAAATGCTGCGACGCGCCGGCGAGCGGACCATCGTTCTGATCGACGAGCTCGGGGCCGGCACGGACCCCGACGAGGGTGCGGCCATCGGCCGGGCGATCCTCGACGAACTGCTTCGGCTGCGGTGCCGCTGCATGGTGACCACGCACCTCGGCTCGCTCAAGAGCTTCGCGCTCACGCGCGAGCGGGCGGAGAATTGCTGCGTCGAGTTCGACAACGAAACACTAAAGCCCACCTACCACCTGCGAATCGGCGAACCGGGGGAGAGCAACGCCATCGCGATCGCCCGGCGGCTGGGCATGCCGCGCCGCCTGATTGTCGCCGCGACGCGCAACCTGTCGCGCAAGGGCCGCGCCTTGCGGGCGGCGCTGGCCGGGACCGCGACCAGCAAGCGCAAGGCCGAGGAAGCGCGCACGGCCGCCGAAAGCGCCCGGCTGCAGGCCGACCGCGCCGCAACCCAGGCCAACGACGCCCGCGCCGAGCTCGAGCGCCGTCGGGCCGACTTCGAGCAGTGGGTCGGGCGGGTCGTTCATTTGCGGCCCGGCGATCCGGTTCGCGTGCGGAATTTCGATCGCGACGGGCGCATCGTTCGCATTCGACTGGAACAGCAGCGGGCCGAAGTGGACGTCGGCGCGTTCGCGGTCGAGGTCCCGCTCGGCGACGTGCTACCGCCGATGACACCGGCCCCGCCCCCGCGCCCGCAGGCGCCGGCCCGGCCCGCGGAAGCAAAGTCGCCCGAGCGCGGCGCGGAACGCGACGGCAAACGCCGCCTCAAGTCGGCTACGCATTCGCCACCCGCGCGCCGCCCGCAGCGCCGCGA
Source organism: Planctomycetota bacterium (assembly GCA_022574815.1). Lineage (GTDB taxonomy): Bacteria > Planctomycetota > Phycisphaerae > UBA1845 > Fen-1342 > JACZRH01. The sequence continues at coordinate 6,274 of JACZRH010000166.1, forward strand.
ACCGTCTCCCGGAAGCAAGCTCCCGCCGCTGACCGATGCCCAAGCCGCCGCGCTCGAGCCCGGCGACCGGATCTACGTGAAGCGCTTCCATCGCGATGGGACGATCGTGCGTCTGAAACCGGTCAAGCGCCTCGCCATCCTGACCGTGGGCATGCTCGAGATTGAAGTCCCTTACGAGGGGCTTGCGCTGTCTGACCGGCTCGCGCGTCGCGAAGCCCCGGCGTCGCCAAAGCCCGCGCCCCCGAAACGCGCAGAGGAAAAAGACCCGAAGCACGCCGAATCCCAATCGAAGACCGATGAAGAAGTGTCCGCCGCGCCGAAACCCGACGCCCCGGCCTCGGAACATTTGGCGCCCGTCGAGACGATCGCCGCGCCAACCAATCCAACCACCCCGGAATCAAACCCTTCCGCCGGACCTGATTCGATCGCGCCAGCGGCGACCACGGAAGAACCGAGCGCGGCCGGCGACGCGACCTGACTGAGCGGTCACCCGTTCAACTCGACGTAGGGATCCGGCAAATGCGACAGCATTTCCGGGTGTCTGTTCGTGAGGTACACCAAGTCATCTGCCGTCGGGTGCGGCGCGTAGGCGGTCACGATCTCGTTTCCGATCTTCAGCGGCCGGATTTCGAAGTCCACGTCCGCGAGCGCGACGACGAACACGCCCTCGATTCCGGAAGAGCGGGCAACATCGTCCAGTTCGCTTGCACCGGCTGCCATGGTTGACTCCCGCGTCGCGCCCGCGGCCACGAGTCGTGGGCCGGCGACGGCGACGCACTTGAAACCACGCCTTCGATCTCGACTGCGTTACAGGTCGAAGTTCAGCGAGGAAGAATAGAACACACGCCCGTAGCGCGCCACCGCCCAGCGCCAGGTGTGATCACCGGTGAAGTTGACGGTCACGTCGGCGATGCCCGTCGAAGGCGTAATGATCCAATAGCGTTTGTTTGCGGTCACGGTCTCGAGCACGGTGCCGGTGTTCCAGGTCACCGAGTCGGGCGCCGTGGTCGTCTCGCCATCGGAGCCGGTGTCGGCCAGCCAGCATTGCAGGAGGCTCTGGGTGCCTAGCGCGGTGCGCACGGTGGTTTGAATCGCATCCGAGTTTTCGGCGCCGACGTCCATGATGATCTGGCTCGCCCAGTCGGGCGCCAGGCGATCGGCGAGCGTGCGGATGAAGTCCGCATGGGCCTGAAGGTCGCTGTCGGAGCGGGTCAGCGGAGCCCGCGGCTGGGCGAGCGCGGTGGCGATCTGAATGATGGCGGTCTCGATGCGGTGGGCCGCGAAAGGCCCGCGGCCCAGGTCGGGTCCGAAGAACTCGGTGTGGCGTTCGCTCATGGTCGTCTCCTGCCCGGTGCCCGGTGCGCGCCGGGCGCGCGTTGTTCAATACTAGAATATCTAGTTCATCAAGTCAAGTACGCCCGCATCCGAGATGTGACTGAGCTTGGGATGCAGCACAGGGGGGCGCAAGCGGCGCACGGTCCTGAGCGAACGTCTTCCGAGCCGTGGGCTTCAGCCCGCGCGGTTTTGCGGCCACTATTTCGCGCGGGCGACCACGCGGGCTGAAACCCGCGGGTCTGAATCCCAATCGGCCATCGTTTCGAGTGTGGATGCTGTGACTTATGCCGCTACGGACCAGTTTGCTTTGGCCAGCTCAACCAGCTTGTCGAACGCGGCCGGGTCGGCAATCGCGACCTCGCTGAGCATTTTGCGGTTCAGGATCACGTTCGCGTTCTTGAGGCCGTTCATGAAGCGGCTGTACGAAACACCCCGCTCACCGCAGGCGGCGCTGATGCGGATGATCCACAACGCCCGGAAATTACGCTTGCGGACCCGCCGATCGCGGTAGGCGTATTGCCCCGCCTTGATGACGGCCTGTTTGGCGGTGCGAAAGAGCTTGCTGCGCGTGCCGCGGTAGCCGCTCGCCGCGCGCAGGACGCGTTTGCGGCGACGGCGTGTTGCGGAACCGGGTTTTACGCGTGGCATGGGTGCATCTCCTGGTGGGTCCCGCAGGAAGTTCCGCCGGGGCCGCCGCTAAGTCATGTTCCTGGCGTCCCACGTCGGCCGCGGGGGACCGACGGTATCTGTGCGACGGTAGCTAGCCGCCGCGGATCGCCCGGAGGACATTGGCCGCCAACTGCCCGCCCAGCGAGGTCTTTCGTCGCAGCCGCTGGCAGCGGCGGCCGGATTTCCCGCTCATCAGGTGCCCGGCGCAGGACTTGTGGCGCATCACCTTTCCGCTCGCGGAGACCTTGACTCGCTTCAGTAATCCCTTGTGCGGCTTTGCCTTGGCCATGACTCGGTCCTGCCCAGAATTCAATTCGAGCCCCGTAGCATACCTTCATCGGTCGAGTGCGCCAAGGTCTGCGCCGCCATGAAGATGAAAGCGTAGCGGGTTAGTTCGGGTCGGAGCCGCCCGATTCCCAGGGCGGACGCCGCGAGGACGCGGCGGGTCGTCAAACTGACCCATCAGAAACCAAAGGGAGTCCGTGACACTTCTGGCGCCCTGCGGCGGGCGATATGATCGTGGGTGGGGGTTTGAATGGCCGATCGGATCGCGCGTGACATCGATCCTGTCGCTGCGCTGACAGGTGGTCTATTCCGGCTCTCACCGACACCGGGCGGCGCTCCATCCGGCAAGCGCAAGACGGTTGTGAGCGCTGCGCAAGCCGCTGAAAAAAAGGGGTACGGGGTGTTCGCCCTACCGAATAGGGGACAGCCACCGGGGGGACTCGAACCCTCAACCTGCGGTTTACAAAACAGGTGGCCGGATGACCTAACGGCTGGTGCTTCAGTAGTTTACGATTCTCCCAAGCCCAGCTTGTCGCTCAGCTTGTCGCCGGCGGCGAGAACTGACCCTCAGCTCGGAGCCCCCTCGACTCTCGTGCCTCGACGGTCGTGACGGATGAATCGTCGGACACACCGCGATCAATAGACGCAATCGGATACGTGAGCCCGCCCCTCCCCGCCGGCTCCAGCGTCATTCTGGTCGGCGCCGATCATCTGCAAGGCCGGTGCTGTCCGCGACGGGCACGCCTTGAGCGCCCGCCGTCGTCTACGTGTGGCACCGCCAGTCCCCCCGAGGCTACATTAATAAGCCCTATCGCATACGTAGGCGGCCGATGCGTGCCGCTCGGTTCTCCCAGCCGTACACGCCCGCCCTTGTGGATGCCGGTCGATCGTCGGCCGGTCAAATTCGTGGCTCAACGATAGGAGTAGAAGCCATGATGATTCAATTCACGAAGGGCGAGGCGAGCGTACTGGGCTTGAATGGGAAGGCGACCTCGGTCGATGTTCCCATGCAGCAGAACAAGAACTCGCAGGGAATCACGCCGGTCCCGCACCCGGACTTGCCGGTCAAGGTCTGCGGGACCATCCTGATGCGTGAGAAGTCCAAGAAGCACGCCAAGGCGTTGTAGGTGTGGCCGTGTGCGATTCAGACGCCGCCAAGCGCACCCTGGAAGCCATGCTGGATACGCACGGCATCGGCTCCCTGATCGACTGGCTCGCCGATGTATGCCACGAGAAGGCCGAGCACGTCCGGTCCAACTGGCAGGACGCCGCGCTAGCCGATGCGTGGGAAGGCGTGGCGCGGGAGCTTGACCGTCGGGATGCATCGGACATCCCGTAATCAGACGGATTGGCATCGGGTCGTCGGGAAAATCATCCCGGCGGCCCGTTCTTTATGCGCACTCGTGGTTCGACCCAAGCGGCTTTGCCATGCATGGTGGGAAGGGCGGACATCCTGTGAAATCCAGTGTCTGAATTGTAGTCCGATAATGTGCATGTGGGTCGCCGCCCATTCGATTCGTCCGGCCCTATACGTATTGAACGTGGAAGAAAGGAATGCATGTGCCGGGCTCGGACCGGCATCTTGGTCCTCAATTCTATTCATCCGTGCTACCATATACATAGGGGCGGAAGAAACGAATTGGGTAGGATGCGACCTGATTTGGAGCCCGCTGGTCGTGGCAGTTCACGGTACGAACAGGAGTCCGAAGCGGCGTTGGTGTTGGTGAGGAAGTGGGCGTGGTGGGCAAGGGACCATGGGTTGCACAGGGTGTGGGACCGGGGGACGGTGTGGAAGGCGGAGGTGTCCGGGTCGGACTAGG
>JACZRH010000167.1:0-2359 GCA_022574815.1 Planctomycetota bacterium
CCGCCGAGTTCGTAGATCGGGATCAACAGGGGAGGGTCGGAGATGAGGCGTCGACGCCCGTCGACGATTCGGGTCAGCTTCGACGACGCCTGAAGGTTGTCGCGGCTGCGGGCTTTGGCAGCGAACTGGCGGATCGTCTGGGCGAATTCCGGGTCGACGCCGCCCTCAGTGGCGGCGTCCACGGCCGTGTGGCTGTACCACACATCGAGTTCGCCGAACGTGGCAAGCGAATTCGCGCCCTGCGCATGTGTGCGCGGAACGGGCGGTTCACGCGCGCACTCTCCATTCGCGCAAGAACAAAGAGCGGCTCCTCGAGCGAGGAGCCGCTCCATAATTCAAAGATCAGACCGTATTTTCGGCGACGCGCTTAGCGCCGACGAATCAGGGCCAAGCCGCCCAGACCCAACAGCACCAGCGTGCTGGGCTCGGGCACCACCGAGAGCACGGTACCGTTGCCCACGGAGCCGCCCGTGTTGAAGCTCCATTCGACGTCGTTGAAGCCTGCGCCGCCGTCCTGATAGCCGATCGTCGCACTGACACCGCCGCCGGGCCGCGCGCCTTCCACGTCCCGGTAGAGGAACTGCGCGAAGGCCGGTCCGGAGCTGTGCACCTGCAATTGCGCCGTGATGTGGTCCGGCGTGTTGTTGAAGAACGGACGGTCGTGCCACTGGACGATCAGCGTGCCGCCGATCTCCTGCCAGTACACGTCGCCGGTTTCGGAGTCAATGTCGTCCCAGAAGACATCCAACACCTGGGAGGTGAGACCGAAGTTGGCGGAGGACGGGATGGGCTGGTTGGTGAAGCCAAGGCCCTGCCCAGGGCCGGCGAAGCGCACGCCACCGTTGTTCCCGACGCGAGCCGTGCCGGCGGCGAAGACGCTGTTGCCCACTGTCGTGGGGATATCAACCTCACCGTCGTCACCGAGGCCCAACGGCGTACCGGATCCCGAGATGTCGATAAAGGTTCCACTTAAGGTGTCCACGATCGACAACTGCGCGTTCGCGATGCCGGTGATCGCAATCGCGAACGCAGCGGTCATTACAATAATTCTAAGCATTCTGTCTCCTCCTTCTAGACACTCGAAACTAGGACAATTCCATGCCACTCACAGTGATCGTGTTTTGGATTCGCAAGCTCGTTCCGCTGAGCGATACCGAGAGTCGCAGACAACCCTCGGTGGGAGTCCTTTCGCTGATCGCGGAGATGAGCTTTCTCCTCTCCAATCCTATGTGGCAGTGTAGGCGGGAGTGGTTTCGCACGCAAGCCAAAAAGCGAGTTCGCGCTCTTTTTCCTGACGGCCGCCGTCCCGCTGGCACCCAAGGTCCTAAAAAGTGAAGCCGCCACGCAGCGCAGCGAGACGGGTCGCCCGACCCGGGCGACTCGTCGAAAACGCTGCGTACAACCTGAAACCGCGACCTATCGCCGACTCGTGGCCGCCGAAAAACTTGGCCAAATCATGAAATTCGCTTGTACACGCGCTCGCGATGGTGTATAAAGAGGCAGTCGTATGGAGGAGGCGACCGTCGTACCGTGATTGCCGTTCGGAGGAGGAACGGAGACTGCATTCCATTCGCGGTTGTCGGCTGAGCATCATCTGATCTCGCCGGCGGTCTGTGCCCTTTCATAGCCCATGGTGGATCGCGCGACCGGCGTCGCGCAATCTCGACTCGGAGGAGAAGACTGCCGGGACGGTCGTCTGATTCGTCAGATAATTTCATGTACACGCGCAGAAGGAGGAGTGAAATGGGAAGAATTGTTGCGGTGTTCGCCATTACGGCGATTGTTGGCGGCGCGTTGGCCCAGAGCGTCGTCGTGGACATTACCGGCGTGGAGAGTCGGGATGAGCAGGGCAATCCGATAAACGTCGTTCTCGGGGTCGACTTGGGCTTGCCCAACGCCGAGGTCACCGGCATCGCCTGGGACTTGCTCTTTACCCCGAACTCGCCGAGCTGGACCAGCGAGCCCCACATGACCTTCGGGGACACCGGTGGGTCCAACGCCTACGACTGGGACATGGGCAACTGGGGCGGCGTGAACAACTCCACCCCGATCACGCTCGTCGGCTCGGACTCGACCAGCTTCTTCGTCGGCGGCGACGGCATCCTCCAAATCGAATTCTGGGAGGACTTCGTCGATTTCCCCGGGTTGGCAGACGGGGTCTATGGCAGCTCGCTCACGATCAGGTTCGTCCCGGAACCGTCCAGCCTCGCGCTGCTCGGCTTGGTCGGCTTGGTCGCGGCCCGTCGCCGTCGCTAAGAAACGACGAACGACTAGCCTGACATTCGCGCATCCCGCCCCGTCCGGGGCGGGATGCGTCCTTTGTTAGTAGCCCCATCTGTGGCCCGGATGCCTTTCTGTC
>JACZRH010000167.1:2369-10306 GCA_022574815.1 Planctomycetota bacterium
ATCATGCGTCCCATTCGGTGCGCAATCGCCTTGATCTGCCTGACCCTCGCGGCGACTTCAAAAGCTCAGACGGCGTTTACCGAGCAGGCCGTCAAACGCGGGCTGTCGTATGTGGTGACGCAGGACCGGCCCCAGCTCGGCGCCGGGGTCGCCCTCATCGATCTCGATGGCGACGGCGATCCCGATTGCGTGCTGATGGGCCGCGAGGATGGCGTCGTCGGCATCTATGAGAACGACGGCGCCGGGCACTTCGTCGACCGGTCGCTGGGGAGCGGCATCGCGGCGTCGATCTGGAACTCGGCCATCGCCGCCGCGGACTACGACGCCGACGGCGATCTCGATCTCTACATCTCGCGCTACTTCGCTGAGGACGACTCGCTCTACCGCAACGAGGGCGGCTTCGTCTTCACCGACGTGAGCGCCGCGGCGGGCATCCTTCCCGGCGGAATGGGCGTGGGCGTCGCGTGGGGCGACTATGACAACGACGGGTTCCTCGACCTGTACGTTTGCAACCACACTGGCTCGTACCAAGACCCGACGCGCAACCGCCTCTATCACAATCTTGGCGACGGCACTTTCGAAGAGGTCGCCCTGGCCCTCGGCGTCCAGGATGACGACGAACCCACGCTGCTATGCACCTGGCTGGACTACGATGAGGACGGCGACGCCGATCTCTACCTCGGAACCGACAAAGGCTCGGGCCAAGTCAGGCACAACGCCTTGTTCCAGAATCAGGGCGACGGCACCTTCATCGAGGTCACTCAGCAGACCAACACCGCCGCCTACGTCGACTGCATGGGCATCGCGATTGGCGACTTCGATCTTGACGGCGGTAAGGACCTGTACGTCACCAACATTCCGTTTGGCAACGTGCTTCTCATGAGCAACGGCGACGGAGCATTCGTAGATCGTACGATCGAGGCCGGCGTGGGCTCGTACGCGACCGGCTGGGGCTGCGCGTTCTTCGACTACGACCACGACATGATTCTCGATCTCTATGTCTGCAACATGGTCGCGCCGAACCGTTTTTACCGCCATCAGGGCCGGTTTCCAGCGCAGGACATCGGTCCGGCCTGCGGGATCGCCGACCCCGAGACCAGCTACTGCATGGCCTTGGGCGATGTGGACATGGATGGCGATCTGGATCTGCTCGTTCAGAGCAGCAACGTCAACGTGCGGCTATACATAAACGGGAAGGGCCACCTGCGCAACTGGGTCAAGCTCGACGTCGTCGGCCAGGGCGCGAACAGGCACGCAATCGGCGCGACGCTCAAAATCGACGCGGGCGGCGTGATCCAGACGCGCGAGATCCACGCCGGCGCGAACTACAAGTCCGACAACGAGCGGATCGTCCAACTCGGGCTCGCCGGCGTCGGCATGATCGACGCGATCGACGTGCTCTGGCCCGGCGGGACGAAGCGCACCATCCGCAACATGTCCGCCAACGAAACCTGGACGATGTACCCCCCCGAGCGTCTCGGCGATGCCGACGGCGACGGCGACATCGATTTCTACGACATCCGAGCCGCGATCGCGTGCCTGACCGGTCCCGGCCCGGGCAATTTGACGCCGGGGTGTGAGCTGTTTGACATGGATAGCGACGGCGACGTGGATTACGACGACCTGCGCGCTATGGGTGTCGGTTTCGCCGCTGCCCGACTCCGGCCGTAGCGAGCGGCCCACGACCCTACCTCCGCCCAGACGCCCAGTGAATCGTTCAACCTGGGCGGCAACGCGATCGCCGAAGGTACTGTCGGACCGCTCCCTTCTGGGGCGACATCAACAGGTCGAACGACATCGACGGCGATATCCATTGGGGAGCGATAGGCGAAACGCTGGTCGTCCAATGGGACAACATGGCATTCTTCAACTCAAGGGACCGAGTCAGGTTCCCAGGAGCGGCCCGATGTGAAGCCGCACCCTCACGGGCCGAGTCCTCACTCTTTCGTTTCTTTCGAATCAATGCTTGAGCAGTCCCGCGGTGGTTCTCCGGCCAGCGGCGCTCAGACCGCGTCTTTCGATCCTGTTCAAACACGGTGTGCCAGCAGCATCGTAATGTCATCCGGCTGCAAGCCGCCTTCGGTGAAATTGCGCAAGTCGCTGAGCATTTCCTTCAACATGTTGCTGGCGAGCTGGCCGAAGCCGTCGCAGAGAATGTTGACGAAGCGCTCCTCGCCGAAGGTCTCGCCTTTCGAGTTCTTCGCGGTCGTGACGCCGGGCGTGAAGACCACGAGCGATTCGCCTGGCTCAATCGTCTCGCGCAGCAATGCATAGGCGTGGTTCTTGGCGGAGGCGATGGCCGGGGCCGGTTCCGGCGGGGCCAGCGGGCGTTCGTCGCCGCGTTGTCCGATGATGTACGCCCCGGTCGTTCCCGCCATCGCGTAACGCAGCTCGCCGCTGGGCGGATCGACGTAGGCCATGAAACAATTCAGCGGGTGGTCCTTCTCCCCGTCGTACAGCAGCCAGTTCAGCGCTCGCAAGTAGACGTGCGGCTCGTCGAGGTGCATGGCGGCGGCGCGGAACATGGCCTGGGACTGGGCCATCAGAAAGCTCGGCATCGGGCCGGCGGCCGGCGTGTGCCCGATCATGAAGCCCGCCTGGCCGTTTTGCAGGCGCACCAGATCGTAGATGTCGCCGGTGCGCTCGCGTCCCGGCTCGCGGAAGGCGCCGAACTGCAACTCGTCCCACTGCGGCAGTTTCCGCGGCGTGATGCGGGCCTGGATCTCGTGCGCGACGCTCACTTCGCCGTCGATCGTCGCCGCCCGGTTCTTGGCGATCTGGTCGAATATGGCCTTGAGCTGGACGGCGAAGAGGTTGCACATCGCGATGAAGAAATCCTGGTCGCGCTCGTCGTAGCGCCGCCCGGAGTCGCCGCTGTCGATATAGAGCATGCCCATCGTGATGTCGGACGCGACCAACGGCCCGGTCAGGACCGACTCCGGCGAGTCGTGGCCGACGCGCGGCACCAGGATCTGTTGGGCGCGGTCCAGCACGCGCGGCTTGTAGTTGTCCGCGTGCTCGGGCAGCTCGCACGGCTGGCCCGTCAGTAGCGTGCCCTCGACGTATTCCATCGGCCCGTAGCCGAGCCGTCGCACGCCGATCCAGGCCCGGTGGGCCGCGAAGCATTCGAGCAGCGTTTGTAGCGCGACGTCGATGAGCCCTTCGGCCACGATGCACGAAGAGAGCTTCAGGTTGACCTGTCCGATGCGAACCAAGTGGCTGGGCTGGAGCTCGAGCGAGGCGTCGATTTTCTTGATGATACTGCCCGCCGGCAGTTGTGATTGGGCGAACTTCGTCAGGCTGGCGACGCTGGTGGTCATCTCGACGCGGGCCGGAGCCGTTTCGCGCTCATCCGGATACGCCCGAATGATGTACCCGCAGACCTGGAGCTCGTCTCCCGACACCAGCGTCCGCTTCGACGTCACCACGGCGTCGTTCAGACGGACTTCGTTCGATTCGTCGAGCGGCTCGACGGCCCAGCCCCCGTCGCGTTCCGGATAGAGGACCAGTTGGCGCTCCGAAAGCCGCTCGTCGCGGATGCAAACCAAGCAGGCGTCGTGTGATCCGATGTACACGGCCTCGCGCTCACACACGACGTCCGCGATCATCGCGCCGTCTTGCAGAACCACCAGCCGCATGGTCGCATTCTCAGAAGGAACTTACCCATCGCGGGGACGCGTCACACGGTGGCGCCGACCGCGCTGCTCCAACGGCGCCTTCGCGCGTACTACGGGCAGCGCACTCGGCCGGTCCCATGGCCGCCGGCGAGCGCGTCGCACGCCGCGCGGGATGGTCTGCAGAGCTCGCACGGACCGACTCGTCCCTCAAGCGCAATCCTATCCGGCACGGCACCGGCCAGCCAGTGCCGCGCCCAAAGCAGAACCCGGCCAGCCAGGCCGCCGACGCGCTCCGCCCGAGGCTCATCAGAGCACGGACCGGACACCGGGCTGGACCGCACCGGCACTTCGCTCTCTTTCAGACGGATTCGCCGGAAAGCGGCTCTCGCGCCGCCAGGGCCGGGAGCGACCGGACGGCGGCAGGCGCCCTGGGGGGACGGGCTTTATCCGGCGGCGGCGGCGGGAACCACCGTGCGGACCTTGGCGGCCAACTGGTCCGGCGAAAACGGCTTGATCAGGTAGTCGTTCGCGCCGGCCTTGATCGCCTCGATGACGCGCGACTTTTCGGCTTCGGTCGTGACCATGATCACCGGCGTCTTGTTGCCCGACCGGCGCACGGCCTTCAACGTGTCGATTCCGTTCATCTTGGGCATGTTCCAGTCGAGCAGAATCACGTCGAATTCGGTTCCACCCTCCAAGGCGGCGATCGCTTCGACCCCGTCACCGGCCTCGGTGGCGTCGCTGATACCAACGATCCCCAAGGCCTTAATCACGATCCGGCGGATCGTCATCGAGTCGTCGACAACGAGTGCTCTCATCAGAGTTTCCTCATTCCGGGTTGTACGTCACTTCCATCGAGAAATCGCCCGCTTCGGAAGTGAAGGGGACCTCCAGCCAGATCGATCCGCTGGGGTACTTCAGTCGATAGCCGGTTCCCTCGACCACGGTCGGCATGCCGAGTTGCAGCGGCGGGTCGTGGTTGAATTTGGCTTTCGCATTGCCGGCGACCATGTTGGCCAGCTCGGAGATCGCATCGATGACCTCTTCGTTCACCTCGGTCGGCTCCGAGCCCAACAGCCGGCCGGCCAACTTCAAGGCCGTCGTCGGCGGGAAACGCAGCGCCACGACGCCGGAGACCTGACCACTGATCCCCACCAGCGAGGTCAGGAGCTGTCCGGCGGGCTGCGTCGCGCCTACCCGTATCTGAGCGCGTTTCGGCTCGACCGACAGCATCGTCGTAAAGACGCTGTCGACCGCTTCGATGAAGGGATTGATGTATTTGACATCCACGATGTGCTCCCAATTCGCAGAGCTGCCCGGTAGTTGCCGGGACACGCTCGGTGCCCCGTACCCGCGCCGACACGCAACCCGTTCCGCGCTGTTCATCGTCCGGTTGGCCGCCGAAGTTCGCACTTTTTCCCTCGCTCGGCCCGCCGCTCGGAAATCGCCCAACGCGCAGGCCCGGCTGCGTCCTGAAACATCCACCGCCGATTCCCGCATGCCCCACATTGGGACCGTTGGGAGCGCTGGACGACAACGCGCGCGTTTCGGGCGACGGGCCGCGGCGGCGCGTGCGGCGGCGCGATAATCGCGGAGACCCTGGAAGCTTCGTGGGATTGAAGCAGCGCTCGGACGCGTGCGCCGCTCAGGTCACCTTCGCCGCCGGGGATCCGGAGCGCAGCAGCCGCGCGATGCCCTGCGGGATGCGGCCCAGCGGCAGGACGTGGTCGACGTCGCCGGTCGCGACCGCGACCTTGGGCATGCCGTACACGAGCGACGTCTCCTGGTCCTGGGCGATCGTCTTGGCGCCCGCCTGTTTCATGACCGAGAGGCCGTGGGCGCCGTCGCTGCCCATTCCGGTCATGACGACGCCGATCGAGCGGGACCCACAAGCCTTCGCCACGGCGGCGAACATCACGTCCGCCGAGGGCTTGTGCCCCGCCGTCAACGGACCGTCGTCGAGCTTGGCCAGCAGGTTCACGCCGCGCCGCACCACGCGCAGATGGTGACTGCCCGGGGCGATGTAGATGGTTCCGTGCTCGATGCGCTCGCCGTCGGAGGCCTCGCGCACACGCATCGCGCAGCAGGCCGCGAGGTGCGTTGCAAAGGCCGGCGTGAACTGGGCCGGCATGTGCTGCGTGATCAGGATCGGGACGAAATCGCTCGGAAACTTGGGTAGCATCTCGTTCAACGTCTGCGGCCCGCCGCAGCTTATGCCAATCGTGACGACCCAGCCACGCACCGTGTTGGGCGGTAGCATCGGCGCCTCGCTCGCCGCCTCGCCGCGACCGATCATCCGCCCGACCTTGTGCTTCGATTGCGCCGCGGCCAAGACCTTTTGTTGCAGGTTCGCGCGAAACTCGGGCAGCGTCACGCCGCCGTGCTGCGGCTTGGTGACGTAGTCGATCGCGCCTTTCCGCAAGGCCTCGAGCGTGATGCGGGCCCCGCTCTCGGTCAGGGTCGAGACCATCACGAATCCGACCGGCACTTTGCCCGCCGCCCGTTCCAGCACACCGATGCCGTTCAGCCGCGGCATCTCAATGTCGAGCGTGACCACGTCGGGCCGCAGGGCGGCGATCTTCTGCAAACCCTCGATGCCGTCGCCCGCCGTCCCCACGACCTCGATCTGCGGGTGACTTCGCAGTGCGCTCTGCACGGCGCGGCGAACAAAGGGGCTGTCATCGACAACCAGCACTCGAACGATGCGACCTGCCATCCTTCATCTGTCCTTCAAGCGTCAAGGGGTCCCGGCCGCCGCGACTTCCGTTCGTTCGTAGGCGGAGCGCTGTGCCGCCGCGACCGGTTCGACGGTGATGCGCACCGATTCATGGACGAAACGCATGCCGAAATAGTGCCCGCCATCGTCCCCGCCCGTGTGGATCACCTCGCCGATCACGCTCGTCTTTGCTCCCGCGATATCGACCGTAAGGCAAACCACGGCTCCGGTCGCCGGCACCTGATCGACGATAATCTTCGCGCCGTCCTGCGTGACGTCGGCGAGCAGGGCGCGCTGGATTACCCGGTCCGGCGTACGAAGATCGAGCTCGATCGGGTCGGCGAGCGACTCGAAGCGCGGGCGCGCTCGCCGATCCCACCTCGGGGCTGGGTCGGGCGTCGGCTTCACGAGCGTGTGGTGCCGATTGAGTTCGTTCCAAAGCCACTGCGCGGTGGATGTGTGTGTCATTCCGGGCTCCTCCGTAGGGGTCGGTCGGCCCAAGGCCGAACGCCCTATAACGCCTGCGCCAGGTTATTGACTGCTCCTTGTCGTCTATCGGAATCGCACCGCCGGCTCGTTACTTGTGGTGCGAAGGTTGCCGGATGCCTCTCGCCCGCCGAATTCGCGGCCCCGGCGATGTCACATCGCCGGCCAAGCGTACCGGTGCGATCCGCGCCGCGCGACGCAGCCCCGAGCGTGAGCGAGCGGTAATGGGTTAGTTCGACAGAGCCGCCGCGTCCTGGCGGCGTCCGCCTTGGGGCCGGGGCGTCGCTGGCGCAAACTGACCCACTACCTTGCGAGCGGGTCCCCCGCTCGGCGATTGACTTGCCCATCCAAACTCGTAGAATGCGTCGCCTCGGTCTGCCCCAGGCCACGGCCGGACGCAGGGTTCCGGGGCCGTAGCTCAATTGGCTAGAGCATCGGACTGTCGATCCGAAGGTTGCGGGTTCGAATCCCGTCGGCCTCGTTTGTTAAGCCTCTGAACACAAGCCGCTGGTGCGGTTTGGCCGCACTCACCGCGTGTCAGACCGTCGCGCATTCCGGCGTTTGCGGCACGGGCCGCCGAGATTTCGAGACTTGAAACGGCTTGAGATCACCATCAACGGCATGCACTGCGAAGCCTGCGTCGCCAAGCTGGAAGCCGCGCTCGACGCCGCGCCGGGCTTGTCCGCCGAATCGGTATCGATCGGCTCGGCTGTCGCCACCGTCGATCCGGACAGCGCATCATCCAAGGACGCGCTCGACATCGTGCGCGAGTGTGGGTTCCAGGTCGCGAGCTTTCGCAACGCTTGAACGCGTCACGGTTGAGCCCCGCCGGCATTGATCAGGTCGGATCGTGCTTCGCGGAACTTCGTGGCGCACCTGTGGCGCTGCCCCGTTTCACACGAAGGTGCTGCCGCCAGACGCCCGCGACCAGACAGACGCCATACAAGCCGGCCTGCACCCCTGCCCGCACGAGTGCCGTCCACGCTGCGCCGCCGATCGGATCGCTCGGTATCAGCAAGAGGGCCGCGACGATGGTCGTCCCCAGCACGGCGACCTGCATCGGCACCTGCACCCAGAACAGCCGCATGTGCGTGATCGCGATGCCGAACGCGTACACC
>JACZRH010000168.1 GCA_022574815.1 Planctomycetota bacterium
TTGGGATGGTCCATCATCGCCAAAGCCTGCCGCTCGGCCTCGAAGCGGGCGATCACTTGCCCGGTGTCCATCCCAAGCTTGATGATTTTCAGCGCGACGCGGCGACGGACGGGCTGCTCCTGGTCGGCCATGTACACGTCACCGAAGCCGCCGCGGCCGATCCGCTGGAGCAGTTTGTAAGGCCCGACGTGCTCGCCGCTCATGTCGTCGAGCACGGCGACCGCATCGCGCAGGGCCGCGTAGGTGGCCGGCGTAGGATCGCCGGATCGCGCGGTGTCCGTGCGGGCGTCGTGATGGTGCAGCTGTTGCTCGACCTCGCGGCGGACGACGCGGTCGGCGGCGCAGGCCTGATCGAGGAACGCGGCGCGCGGCGCGGCAGGCAAGGCAACCGCCTGGTGAAACAGCTCTTCGACGCGGCGGCGCTGCTCGGGGGTCAGCTCAGGCGTCATGGCTTTTTCTCCGCGAGTTGCTTCCGCAGGCAGGCGCGGGTGAAACTCCGGCGAAATGCCGGCGCGACCGGACGGCTCCTGCGGAGATGGCACTCGGCACCTTCAGTTATTGCCGACCCATCCCAGGGTACCACTGGGCAGCAGGGTCTTGCAAGCGAGTCACCCTATGCGCGCGTACGGCAACTGTTCTGCCGTATGCGCCCGCTCTCCGGGCTCGGCGTGGTCGCATCCGGCCGGCTTCTGGCCGTGCGCGCCATCATTGTGGTAGACTCTTTTGATCGAGCACGAACGGCGTGCCGCTGGACGTATTGTGCATGCCGCACGACCCGAGGCCTCGCGCGGAACGCCATCCGAGTCGCGCCCCCGGGGCGCCGGAAACCGGAACGTCGCAAAGGCTCCTCACTCGAGAAAAAAGCGTGGCTTTTGTCCTGCCCTTTGAATCCGAGATCCGCGCGCTCGACGAGCGTTTGGCCGGGCTCGCCGAAAGCCACCCCGATTGCCCAGCGCTGCGCGAGCGACTCGAGGCGTGCGAGCGCGAGGTCTATTCAAACCTGAGTGCCTACGAGACCTTCCTGCTCTCGGGTCACCCCCTGCGCCCCAAAGCGCTCGACTATATCCGCCATATCTTTCACGACGTACGGCTGTTTCACGATCCGGAGGTGCGCGGCGACCACCTGATGCTGGGCGGGGAGGCGAAAGTCGAAATCGGCGGAAGGACCGTCGACGTAATCGTCATCGGGCAGCAGACCGGGCCATCTTCGCGGCGCGACGAGCTGCTGCGCATGCCCGTAGCCGAATACCGCCGCTGGAACCAGGGCATGGGCTATCCCGACGGCTACCGCAAGGCCGTTTATTTCATGGAACAGGCCGAGCGGCACGGCTGGCCGGTGCTGGTGCTGGTGGACACGCCGGGGGCCGACCCGTCGGAATTGTCCGAGGAGGAAGGGCAGGCCTTCGCGATCAACGAGGTCATCCACAAGACGACCTCGCTGAAGACGCCCAATCTTTCCTACATTATCAGCCTCGGCGCGAGCGGCGGGGCCATCGCCGTCACGCCGACGAACCGGACCATCATGAACGAGTACGCGACGTACATGGTGATCAGCCCGGGCGGGTGCGCGTCGATCCTGTTTCGCAATCGCAGCCCCGAATCGATCCGCAAGGCCGCCGAGGGGTTGCAACTGACCTCGGCGGACGCGACTCGGCAGGGCACGGTCGACGAAGTCGTGCCGGAAGGGCTGCACCCCGCCCATCGCTACCCGCAGGAGCTGCTCCGCAAGGGTGGCCAAGCCGTGCGGCGGCACCTCGCCGAGCTGCTCGACTTGAACGGCGAGGAGGCGGAGCGCTCGCGGCGGGCGAAGTTCTTCGCGATGGGCGTTTGGGGGGAGAACGCGCCGGCGCGCGACGCCGACGCACTCGCCCGCCAAGCCGCGGAGCAGGAGCGCAGCTTCGGCGCGATTCGCTCGGCGTTGGCCGATTACGTGGCCCGCGCGAACGTGGCGAGCGCGGCCGGCAACGGCACGCCCGGCGCGAAGTCGGACGCCATCGCGCAGTGGGAGCGGCGCATGCGCGTGGCGCGGGTCATCTACGCGGTCGAACGGGGTGATGCCACGTATTTGCGAGAGACGCTCGGCGGAAATGAATTCTCACTCAGCGCCGCGCAATGGGCCCAGTTGCGCGAATTCGTGTTCGAACGCCGCTACGGGGACATGAACGGAGCCGCGAGCCTGCACCCCAACGGCGGCGTCAGCCCCTACCGGCGTCTGCACCCGATCGACTGGATTCGTTTGCTGACCGAGGCCGGGTCGTTTCGCGAATTTGAGGAGACCGTGCGGCACTGCTCGGTGGACCAGTTGCGGTTTCCGCTGTACGAGGACGCGCTGACGCGCGGCATCAAAAAGACCGGCCTGCACTCCGGATTGATCACGGGCACGGCGACGATCGGCGGGCACGCCGCCGTGCTCACGATCAACAACTTCGGCATGGTCGGCAGCAGCCTTTGCGACGAGATCGGCGAGAAATTCCGCTTTGCGGCGCGGCGGGCGCTCGATTCGAGCACGCCGCTCGTGTCGATCGCGATGGGCGGCGGGGCGCGTATGCAGGAGGGCACGCCTTCCATGCACCGCGACATCCCCAAGGTCCAGCACGCGCTGAACGAGCTCGAGCAGCACGGCGTGCCGCACATTTCCGTCATCGCCGACCCGACCCTGGGCGGGACGGCGATCAGCTACGGCTTGCGCGGCGACTACATGATCGTCGTCCGCGGCTCGGCCAACATCGGCTTTTCGGGTAAGCGCGTCGTCGAACAGTTTCAACAGCGAAAGGTCGCGGCGGATTTCCAGCACGGAACCTGGCTGCTGCGCCGCGGCTTCGTCGACGAGCGCGTCGCCAGCGAGGATCTCGCCGGGCGCATCGCGGAACTGTTGCAGCACGTGGCCGACGGCGGCCGGCTGATCGACCTGCAATCCCGCACGCCGCGCGGCTGGGAGCCGAAGGCGGAAATCACGATCGATGCGGGGCCGATTGAAGCAGTCGGCGAGCCGGTGTAGTGGTCGAGCCGGTGTAGCGTTCGAGTGGGGTGGCCCACCTCTTCAGAGGGGGGCAGGAATCGACCCGCGATTCGGGTCCCCCGCGGCTAAAGCCACGGGCCACCCGACCGCGCGTCGGAACCCGATCAGGCGAGAATGAAAAGTGCATTCTCCGCTTCCGCTACGGATAGCTTGCATCGAACAGCGAGGAAAACTCGGCGGCGCGGACCGGGGCCGGATGATCGAGATCGGACTGGTAGATGTAGGACAGATCTTCCTCGCCCCAGAACGCCAGATGAACGTTGGTCCGCTCATGCAACCCGAAGGGCCCTTCCATCTTCGCGTCCAGCAGCCGGTTGTCGTCGCGGTCGAACGCGATCAAGACGTAAGGCTGGAAAGGGCTCTTGCGGTTGTACTTGACGACCACGGCGTAGCGGCCGTCGGTCAGGCGCAACTTCGCCCCGATGGGAAACGGCTGGATCAGCCGGGCGAATACCCGCACCAGGACCGGGTCGTAATACTCGCGGTAGGGGCCCGCCGTCATTTCCCACAACGCCCGCGGCGGCGAAAGCGCGTTCTTGTAGGTGTGGGTCGCGGTTGCGGCGTCGAAGGCATCAGCGATGCGGACGATCCGCGCGAAGATGTGCAGCTCGTCGCGCGTGAGCCCGGCCGGATAGCCGCTCCCGTCCACGTTTTCATGGTGGGTCTTGACGACCGAGCGCGCAACAGGGGAGAAGCTCTCGGGCAACATATCGGCCCCGACGAGCGGGTGCTCGAGCACCTGCTTGCGCTGCGCGTCGGTCAGGGGCTGCTTCTGGGTGTAAAGCGATTGCAAGGGCAACATGCCCAGGTCCATGAACATCGCCCCCAGACCCAACGGTGTCAGGTCTTGCAAGGCCGTTGGGGCCACGCCCTTGGCCGAGGTTTGTCGCATTCTCTCCTGGACAACGTAGTCTCGCACGGTCGTACCCAGCAGCAGAGAGAGATAGAACACGTTGCCCGTGTGCTGCGCGAGATAGCCCGACCCGCCGAAAGCCTGGGCCACCAGCGCCGCGGAGACCGGGTTCTGCTCGAGATACGCGATCACCTCCGCGACGGCCGATTGCACGCCGGAAATGCTGAGCTCGTTCGGCGACGCCCGGCTTGAAAAACGCTCTTGCATTTCGGCCATCGCCGACCCGATCTTCGTGCGGACCATCTCGGCGACGTCGCGTTCGCGGCTGTCGTCCTCGAAGTCGGTGATGGCGTCGAGAATGGGGTCCACGACGCGCATTTGCTGCTCCGGGAAGAGCCGGCGCAGCGCGTTGATGTCGTGCTGGGTGAGTTCCTTGTTCGCCGCCAGGAGCACGCGGTTTTGCTGGATAATCGGCTCGGCGAGCCGCATCCCCGGCTGAAGGTCGCTGGTCGCGACAATTACCGGCATGAGCCCAACACTCCTTGGAAGCACATCGGACCGAGATGACGTATAGCTAGAATCGCGCAGCCCACTCCATATCGGATCTGCGGGCGTGCCGGCGTTGGGGCGCGCGAACGCATTCTCGGGACCGTCCTGCCGTTTCGGCCAATGAGCCGCGCCAGCGCTGATCGTGCTGCGAGGCTCGGTGAATCATTCGATACGAGCGTCGGCCGCGGTTCTGATTCTCCCCGCCGACACCGGGTCGTCAACCGAGCAAAACATTCATGCCTCCCGTCCGCCTGGCTCGCGCGGATGGACCGGAGCCTGCACCGCGGTCGAGAGCGGTCGCGCCACAGGCCCCATTCGTCCTATGCCAGGACCACGAGCCGGTCAGGACTCGCGGAGGATTGGGCTCGGCTGCGGCGCTGCTCTCGAAACAGAGCAGCGCACTTCTCCCGGCGGCCCGGATCGTGGCTGTAGCGCCAATGATCCACCAGGCCGAGCGCGTCCGCGCAGCCGGTCGCGCTGCCGGGGTATTGGCGCCAGTGTTCGGCTCCGAGGGCGCGATGAAAGGCGGCCGGGCCGCACGCCGGTTGTCCGCTCCGGACTCGGAAGACGAAGTTATATGCGATGCCGATCGCCGCTACGACGCCGTCGATCACGTCCCGCCCGAAGTGCTCCGCCAGATGGTCCAGGTGGCCCACGATCAACTCGTCGCGGACCGGGACGATCTCGCTACGAATGAAACTCTCCAACGGCTGGCCAAGGCGAGCCACCCACTCGTCGATATGACGCGCCGCGGCGGCCCCCGTGCGATGGGCGAACGCCTCGAGCGCCGGGCGGCCGAACTGCTCGCCGGCCGCCAACCAGCGCAGCGCATCGGTCAGTCCACGCTTCGGGGAATAAGTGCAGAACACTGCATCGGCATAGTCGCGCTGCCAGTGAATCAGGGTCTCGGTCAGCAACCGCCGCCCGAGGCCGCGCCACGCCGGGTTGGCGGTGGCTGTGATTTCGTAGGCGCACACGAAGCCGGCCAGCGGCGCCGACGAGAGCGAGCGTAGCGCGGCGTCTGATAAGCTGTCCCGGCTCACCTGAAACCGCTCGGTCGCTTTCCATTTGATGTACGCGAGCAGGGAGCCTTGGCCTTCGGACCCATTCGGCGCGTACAGCACATTAACGTGGTCGCTGTTCAACTGGGCGAGGAATCGCTCGCGGGAGAGCTGCCCCTCCCAGGCGTTCGGCCAGGCGCGGCAGTGCAGCTCGTAAGCCGCGTCGTACCAATGTTCGGGAAAAGATTTGGGTTCGTACGCGGTGTGACGGACGAGATCGACCTCCGTCAACGCGTTAACCATTCCTTTCGCTCGTATCATCGCACCGCTCGCCGACAGGTCTGCGACTTGACGCTTCCGCGGCGGACCGGGCCCCGCTGCTTTATTCTAGGACTCCGGACGGACAGTCGGCTGCCCATCGTCGAATCGGCTAACGCTCGGTGGATGTTCAACGGAAAGTGCGGGGTCGCCAGGAGTCAGGGCCGCTCGCAGAATTCGCTCAGCACGCCGCCGGTAGTGGTGGGACGGGCAAACGCAATTCTCATGCCGTGCGCGCCCCGCCGCGGCGATTCGTCGATCAGCTTCACGCCGGCCGCCTTCAGGGCCGCGAGCGTGGCGGGCAGATCGTCGACGCGGTAGGCAATGTGGTGCAATCCCGGTCCGCGCTGCTCCAGAAAGCGCGCGATGGGACTGTCGTCGTCGGTCGGCTCGAGCAGTTCAATTCGCACGTCACCGACGCCGAAGAACGTGACCCGCACTTTCTGCTCGGGCACGTCCTCGACCGCTTCGCCATGCAGCCCCAGAACCTCTCGATAGTAAGTGCTCGCTTCGGCGATCGAACGCACGGCGACGCCGAGATGATCGATTTGCGAGATTGGCAACATGCGGCCATCTCCTGGCGGAGCGACGGATGCAACGGCGATCGTCGGCGACCCTAGGTACTGCCTTCCTCGTGCTCGCCGAACACGCCCCGCAGCCGATCGCAGATCTCGCCCACCGAGGCATACGCGCGGACGGCGTCGAGAATCGCCGGCATCAGATTCTGTTCACTACCGGCGATTTGCTCTATTGCGTCGAGCGTGCGAGTGACGGCTTTTGGATCGCGCTCGGCGCGGACTTTGTGCAACCGCGCGACCTGCCGCCGCGCCGCTTCGGCGTCGACGGTCAGGATCGCCGGCTGCGTTTCGTCCTTCGCGACGTATTGGTTCACGCCGACGATCACGCGCCGGCCGCGCTCGATTTCCTGCTGGTAGGCGAAGGCGGACTTTTCGATCTCGCTCTGCGGGTAGCGCCGTTCGAGCGCCCGCACCATGCCGCCCATCTCGTCGATCCTGGCAATGAGCTCGCGCGCTTCGGCCTCGATCTCGTCGGTGAGCTTTTCGACGTAGTAGCTTCCGGCGAGCGGATCGGCGGTGAGGGCCGCGCCCGACTCGTGCGCGATCACCTGCTGGGTCCGCAGCGCGAGCTGCACGGAGGCCTCGGTGGGCAGGGCCAGCGCCTCGTCGCGGCTGTTGGTGTGTAGCGACTGCGTTCCGCCGAGGACGGCGGCGAGGGCTTGCAGCGTCACGCGGACGACGTTGTTGTCGACCTGCTGGGCGGTCAGCGTCGCGCCGCAGGTTTGCGTGTGAAAACGCAAGGTGCAGCTTCGCGGGTCCTTCGCGCCGAAACGCTCCTTCATGATGCGCGCCCAGAGCCGCCGCGCCGCCCGGAATTTGCCGACCTCTTCGAACAGGTCGGTCATTGCGCCGAAGAAGAACGCCACGCGCGGCGCGAAGCGGTCCACGTCGAGCCCCGCGCGGCGGGCGGCCTCGACGTACGCAATCCCGTCGGCGAGCGTGAAGCCGACCTCCTGCGCCGCGGTGCTGCCGGCCTCGCGGATGTGGTAGCCGCTGACGCTGATCGTGTTGAAGCGCGGCGCGTGCTCGGCGCCGTAGGCGAAGATGTCCGTCGTGATGCGCAGAGACGGCGCCGGCGGAAAGATGTACGTCCCGCGCGCCATGTATTCCTTGAGCATGTCGTTCTGGATCGTCCCCGTCAGCCGGTCGGCCGCGACGCCCTGCTTGGCGCCGACGGCGAGGTACATCGCCCACAGCACGGCGGCGGGCGCGTTGATCGTCATTGAGGTCGAGACGCGGTCAAGCGGGATCGCGTCGAACAGAGCTTCCATGTCGGCCAGCGTGTCGATGGCCACGCCCACCTTGCCGACCTCGCCGGCCGCCAGCGCGTGATCGCTGTCGTAGCCGATTTGCGTGGGCAGATCGAACGCGACGCTCAGCCCGGTTTGGCCGTGGTCGAGCAGGTATCGAAACCGCCGGTTCGTTTCCTCCGCGCTCCCGAATCCCGCGTACTGGCGCATCGTCCAGAAGCGTGAGCGGTACATGCTGGGCTGCACGCCACGCGTAAACGGGTACTCGCCGGGAAATCCGATCTGCTCGAGATAGGCGGCGCAGGCGGCGGCGTTCGAGAGGTTTCGCGGAAGATAGACGGTATCGACCGGCCGACCGGAGGCCGTCACGCGCCGTTCCGGCCGCTCGGGCACTTTCGCGACAGCGTCCGACAGCGTTTCGCGTTTCCAGCGTTCGAGTTCTCGATCCAATGGGTCGCTCATCGCCGTGTGTTCCGTGCAGCTTCGGTGCGTTTCGAGTTGTCCCCGGCACCGGACGTCAGGGCAGCCAGCGCGTCGGCCCCGAGTTGGCTCGCCACCGTGCTCAGCGAACTTCTGCCGCGTACGAGCTCCTCGAAGACCGACGTGCTCGAAAAGTCGGCCAGCGCCCGATCCATTGTTTGCGCGCAGCTCCGCAAGGCGCTGCGTCGAATCTCGCTCAGCACGCGCCGGCGCTGAGCACGTTGACGCGCTTCATCGTTTCGAGCCGACTGATCGCGAGCGAGCAGGTGCTCGAGCAACAGCTCGACCCCTTTGCCCGATTTCGCTTCGATACCGAAAATCGCCGGGCCTCCTTCGGACTCCGCGGCCGCCCGCGCGCTGTGCCTCAGCTCCTCGCGCACCTCGCCGAGCAAGCGCTGGGCCTCAGGCATGTCGCACTTGTTGACCACGACAACGTCGGCGAGCTCCAGCGGCCCCGCCTTGATCAACTGGATGTAGTCGCCGTAGCCTGGACCGAGCAGCACAACGCAGAAATCCGCGATGGAAGCGATGTCGGCCTCGTTCTGCCCGACGCCGACGGTCTCGATCAGCACCGGGTCGAACCCGCCCAGCTCGAGCAGGCGGGCGCAGTGCAGCGTGGCGTCGGAGAGCCCTCCGGCGCAGCGGCGCGTCGCGAGCGAGCGGATAAAAACATCACGGTCCTCGGCGTGCCGCATCATGCGGACGCGGTCGCCGAGCAACGCGCCGTCCGATACGGGAGAGGTCGGGTCGAGCGCCAGGACGCCGACGCGCCGACACGCTGCGCGCAGCCTGGTCAGCAAGGCGTCGATCAGGGTGGACTTGCCGACGCCGGGCGGTCCGGTAAAGCCCCACCAAGGCACGCCCGCGGTCGCGCCGCGCAGCAGGTCCTTGAGTCGGGCCGCCTCGCCGGCATCGCTGTCGACCAGCGACATCGCCTCGGCCAGCGAGCGGCGATCGTGCTGCCGAATCTTGTCGACGAGGGTGTCCATGTCGCTCAGGTCGCCGCTTCGTCAGGCGTCGCCGGGGCGCTCGCCAACTCGTCGGCCAGCGCCGAGAGAATCTCGGACAACGGCGTGCCGGGCGTGAAGATTCGACGAAACCCGAGCGCCTCGAGGTGCGGAATGTCCTGATCGGGGATCGTCCCGCCGGCGAACAGAACCACGTCGCGCGCCCGCTCGGCCTTCAGCAGCTCGACGACGCGCTCGAACAGCTCGTTGTGCGCCCCGCTCAGCAGGCTCAGCCCGATCGCGTCGACGTCCTCGTCGACGGCGGTGCGCACGATCTGCTCGGGTGTACGGCGAATGCCGGTATAGATGACTTCATAACCTGCGTCGCGCAAGGCGCGCACGATGAATTTGGCGCCCCGATCGTGCCCGTCGAGCCCAACCTTGCCGATCAGAATGCGTTTCGGTCCGCCGTCTTTCATCGCCCGTCAATGCTCAATGTACTCCGGCGCCGGTGCAGGCTCCAAGCAGTTAGCATACGGTCCCGGACCCGATTCACAACCACCGACGGCGTCGGCCGAGACGGAACAAAAACACGAGCGGCCGAGGTGCCGTGTTCCGGATTGTCTGGGTGCCACTTGTATCGGTGCCACGGCTCTGCGAGCCGTGTTTGGCGCCGAAATCCGCGCTTCCAACTGCAAACACCACTCACAGAGCAATGGCACGCGGCGCGAACTCGCGAATTCGCAGCAGCACCAGCCCGCACCCGGCCAGAAGCGCCCCCAACTGGATCAGCCCCAACGCCTCCGCAAAGTCGGCACCGGCCGGCGTGATGATGTCCGCCGTGAGCGTACACAACGCGAAAGATGCGAGTAGCAGCCAGCCCAGTTTGCGCGGCCGCGGCGCATGGCGCGCGTCCGCGAGATAAGCGAGCAACACCGTGTAGGGCAGCAGCATCGTGACGAAATGGGCCTTCCACGACAGCCCCGAGAGTAGCAACATCGCGATCAGGACCAGCCCGACCTCGCTGCCGAACAAGAGCGGCTGTTCACGCGGCCGAGTCCGGCCGCGACACACGACTGCGAGACCGAGCAGGACGGCCGCGGCCACGGCGTAGCGAATCGCGTCGCGTCCCCATTGCGGCAAGACCGCGATCGCCAGATGAGTATCGGGTTGAATCGCGACGCTGGGACCGAGCAGCCGGATGGACTTGATCGAGACGTGGATCTTGGCCTTCGGGTTCTCCTTAAGAAACGCGAGGTATTCCGCTT
>JACZRH010000169.1:0-284 GCA_022574815.1 Planctomycetota bacterium
GTTATGCTCCCCGCATCGTATGCAATGGGGCCTGACCAAGACCCTTCACCGGCGGGAGTTTGCCCTATCAGTCAGCCCCGGGAGTAGCGCCGGCCCCGAGCCTGTCCCGAGTGAATGCGAGGGACGGCCGACGCGGAAGGCGAGAAACCATGTTGCGGAACGGGCGCTCGACGGAAGGCGGCCTTTTGCGGTGGGCTGTAAGCGAGCTTCTGCCAGACAGCCCCGAGGCGTGTCATGCGGACACGATACCAAAGTCCTGCGCGGAATGCGAATCAGTCTAATTG
>JACZRH010000169.1:294-10255 GCA_022574815.1 Planctomycetota bacterium
ATGAGCGGTGTTTGGGACGGCATAGTCATCGGCGGCGCGGGCGGAGCTGTCGCAGGCGTTACTGTGTGGTTCGTTCAGCTTGCCCACACCAAGGTCACCGACTGGCGACATAAGCGTCGCATCTACGCGTGGCTCAAGGAGAATACAGATAACGAGCCCGGCGCGGAATTCCGGTCAACTCGCGCTATCGCTAGCTGGACCAATTTGACACAGGATCGCGTGCGGTACGTATGCAGCCTGCATGAGAAGATATTTCTATCCACGGGCAAAACAGAGGACATGTGGGGCACCTATGGGCGCAAGCCGCGCAGCGTCTACGAAAAGAGGGGACTACAGAGTGTATAAGAAACGGTAAAACGTGTCAACGGTGAGAGGTGTCAGACAGTAAAAGGCAGGTAGGGTCCGCTTTGGGACCAGTTTGAGCCGACACGTTGAGCCGGACGGCCTGTTAGGCGACGGACGGACGCATGGAAGGCATCGAGATGCTCACGGAGACGGAGCGGTTGCTGCTGATGGCCGCCGGCGTCCACGGGTTGGGGCCGAACACCGACCTCAGCTGCGCGAACACGGCGAGAGTGGTGGATCAAGCCCTCCGCTGGCTTGGGTTGACTGCCGAGGAGATTCGCCGAGGGCTGAACGAACCGGAGTGCCACCCAGTCAGTGAGGAGGTCTACAACGTATTAGTCCGAATGACCCACCAGACGCATCGTGACGGTCCCGGCCCGGCACCTGAGCGACCCGGAAAGGCCCTGTTCGAGGGCGGCGGCAACTGGGGTGTACCCGGCGACGCGAGTAGCCCGCCGGCTTGGCCACACTTCAACTCGTGTCGGCTAACCGCACACGGCGAGCGGATCGCACTGGAGCTGTTGGAGCAGCATCCCGAGTACCGCGAGAAAGGGTAAAAGTGTCAGGGTGATTTGTGCTCAAGCCTACCGAGGCCGCTCATGATCTCAATGTCCTCCACGGGCTTGTTTTGCGCACAGACAACCAAAGTTCCGCATGTTATGCGGATCAAGCTAATTATCGTTAGGCCTAAAAAATGAAAACGAAGACTCCACTCAGCCAGAAACTCACCAGATTCGAGGGCGTGTTATGCTCCGGTTTTCTTATTCCTGACCAGGCAATGGTCACTGCCCTGGCATTGCTGTTTGAGAAAGTCCATTTCCTCAATCACTTGGAATACGTGATCGAGCTATCGAAACACTATCGGATCGAGCACGCAGCATTCGAGCGTATTGGCGAGTTAACACTCGTGCCCTGCGATCTTGGCACTGGCGCCGTCATAGAAGAGGTTGCCGACGATCCTTTGGCGGGGTTGACGTCGGAACGACGGCGAACGGTGCAGACTTACCTCTTTCTTAGCGACCACTTTTTCATGAAGAACGCACTTCTCTTTCCGAAGGTATTCTCCTGTAGTCTTCTCCCAAAGGGTGAGGTGTTATCAGCTAAGTTGATCAGGAAAGGGAGAAAGGGTGAGCTCAACATGTACGAGGTTCGAAGGAATGCAACGCCCGTCACGACCGGCAGTGAAGGAGAGCTTGCCAAACTCCTGAATCAAGGCGGTGTGCCAATTTTTGGCGGACTGGTATCCGAGGGAGCTCCAAGAAGTGAAAAACAGTTTCCTCCTACTGCAATTGCGACAGCGTTAGCCATTAAGACCATAGCAATGGTGCTGCCGGCGACCTTGCCTGCCGAATCGGAAGTTATACTTGAGGCCAGAGAGCGACTGCGTGACCAGCTTCCACTTTTCTGGTCTTCCATGCTCAAGCTCTCGGTTGAGCTTGCGCAGAGACTCAATGCCGGCTCGGGGGAGGAGGTCCTCCAGAGGGAGGTGGACAATGCCGTTGCCACCACCGTGCGTCCTGCTTTGATCGAACTTGTCGCCAAGCTCGAGAAGGAGCGCAAGATGTGGTTCCATAAGATCCTCTCTCCCTTGGTACGCGGGCTCCGAGTTCTTGCAGGCAAGCCACCAACAGATCTCGCAGGTCTTGTATCGAAATCTCTCGCCCTCGGCGCTGACGTTTCCATTGACGTCGCCTCTCAGTTGCGAAAAGTGGACGCACTCAAGCAAGATTCGGGTCTCGCGTACGTGATCGAACTCCATAAGGCGATTGACAAGCCCAGAGCGAAGAGGAATAGCAGGAGCTAAGTAGGCGCAGCCGCGTAGAGTGCGCTCCGGACGCACCTTCCCTTGCTCAGTCCGATCGACGGGCTTTGAGGTAACCCAGGGAGGTAGGTAGGATCTGCTTTGGGGACCCAGTTCGGGGCGACACGTTGAGGTGGACGGCCCGCACAGCGGGGCCTGCGAAGCTTCGGGCGCGCGGAGGGGGCGCGGAAAAACGCGGTTGCGTGCCGCCCGCTCGCTGGGTCTCGGTCCGGGTCCGAAGAGCGGGCTTCGTACCGCGAGGCAGGCACGACACCGTGGGGAAAATCCTCCCGCAGCGGTGGGTGCGAGATTGGACTCTCGCACCAATGGCCGGCGGTTCCGTCCCCCAGCCATGAATGGGTGGGGCACCAACTGCCGGTTGTGCCTGTTTGCGGCGGGCGGGGCAGGACGCGGCCGGTTGTCAGCCGGTTGGCCGCGAGTTGAGCCCGGTGGATTGCGGGCGTAGTCGCGGCCGTGGCGTCCGGGCCGAGCCCGGCACGGACCAGAGCCTCGCTGTTGCGCGAGCCCCGCCGGTGCGAGGGTGGCGCCGCCGGCCGCGAGGCAGGCCGGCGTGGGGTGCCATTGGCCTTCAATCGCGTACGGCGAGAGAATCGTGGCCGCCGGCTTCCTGCGTGTGACCGGGTCGGCGTCGCCGCAGAGGCGTCGCCGGCCGCGGTTGGGCCGTAGGCGCCGGGTTCGTCCGTTTGTGGCGGACGTGGCGGCGCGGCGGGCCTCACGGCACGCTAGGCGTTTGGCTGTTGGAGCGGGCGGAGCTGCGCGCGGCTGCGTCCGGTTCCGGGGGATGGTAGGCGCGTAATTCTAGAAGGTCTAGTTTGCAGGCAGAATTCGTGGGTGGCGCCGGCGCTACAGATCCAAGAGAAGCACGGCTGAGCGGTCGTGGGGAGGTGGTTCTTGTCGTGCGCGCGTCTTTGGGCGACCACTTCAGCGTGCCACCCGTCCGTGGAGGAATTGGTGGGCGGTGCCCACCCTACAGGGCTGTCGGAAAACCACGGCCGCGCTACGCGAGACCGTACCACCCAAGCGCCCGGGGCTCGGCGCCCGGTTGCCCACGCCGTCAGGTTGGTTTATGAACGATCCGCGAGATTCGAGCATGACCGAAGCGCCGAAAAAAACCTCCACACCCACGCGTTGGACCAAGGAGACCCTGCGCGATCCGCACCACCGGGCTGACAAGGCCCGGCGAGTCGAGGCGATGTTCGACGCCATCGCCCCGACCTACGAGCGCGTCAACACCGTCGTCAGCTTCGGGCGCGACGCGGCTTGGCGGCACGTGACCGTCGCGGCCGGCGACGTGCGGGAAACCGACGTCGTGCTCGACGTTGCCTGCGGGACCGGCGATATGCTGCGCACCTTCGCCGCGGCGCAACCGCCGCCGGCCCGGCTGATCGGCGTCGACTTCTCCGCCCGAATGTTGGCGCTCGGCCAATACGACGACGTCGCGACGCCGATCCACCTGCTTCGCGCCGATGCCCAGCGCCTGCCGCTCGCGGACGAATCGGTGGATATCATCAGTTGCGCCTTCGGCGTCCGCAATTTCCAGAACCTGCAGGCCGGGCTGGATGAAATGGGCCGCGTCGCACGGCCCGGCGGGCGCGTCCTGATCCTCGAATTCTCCACGCCGAGCAATCCGCTCATCGGCTGGGCCCACCGCCTGTACGTCCAGCGCGTGCTCCCCGTGCTGGGAACGCTAATCAGCCGCGACAAGACCGGCGCGTACAAGTACCTTCCCCGCTCGGTCGCGACCTTCGAGTCGCGCGACACGTTCCTGCGCCGCCTGAACGACGCCGGCTTCTCCAACATCACCGTGCGAAGCATGAACCTCGGCGGCGTGATCCTCTATCGCGGCGAGAAGCGACGTAGCGGCGGAACGCTATGACTCCAACGAACGAGCCCGTTTCCGCAACGAGATTGCCATGAAGAAACTCATGCCCGCCTGGCTCAAGGATCTCCTGACCGCCCCCACGGCTACGCTGTCGCGCTGGCAATACGCCGCGCGCTATTTCCTCGAGCTCTGCCGCCACGGTGCCCGGCAACTGCGCGAGGACCGCGCCAACCAGATGGCCGCCGCGTTGGCCTTTCGCACCCTCTTCGGCCTCGTCCCGGTCATCATCATCGTCATGCTCGTGTTTCGGGCGTTCGGCGGCGCGGACCAGTTCGCCGATCTGGTCTCCGAACTGCTGACCGCCGCCAAGCTGCACGACGTGGCCGGTCCGGACGAGTCGGCCACGCTAGCGGCGTGGGCGACGCAGGTCATCCACGACCTCGACGCGAACATCAGCGGGCGGACGATCGGCATCATCGGCCTGCTCGTCTTCGCGTGGGCTGCGATCGGCCTGCTCAGCACGATCGAGCGCAGCTTCAACACGATCTGCCGCGCGCCGCAGCACCGCGGCCTGGCGCGGCGCATCCCGCTCTATTGGACGAGCATCACAATCGGACCGGCTCTGCTGTATCTCAGTTTCCAGTTCCGCGGCCGCTTCGTCGATTGGATCGAAAGCGCCGGATGGGGCGCGCCCGTCGCCGCCGCGATCGGCCTTGCGACCTCTTTCTTTTCCGTCTGGCTCTTTCTCATATGCATGTACACCCTGCTGCCGCACACCCGCGTGCGCCTGTCCACGGCGGCGGCCGGCGCCCTTGTCGCGACGCTGCTTTGGATGGCCGCCACGCATGCCTTCGGCTGGTACCTCACTTCGTCGTTCGGCAAAGAAAGCTCGGCGTTCATGATTCTGTACGGCTCGCTCGGCCTGATCCCCATCTTCCTGTTCTGGGTCTACTCGCTCTGGCTGGTGGTGCTCTACGGTCTCGAGCTCGCGGTCATGCTGCAGGTCGTCGGCGGCCGCATGGAGACCGGGCGGCTGCGACGGCCTGACGCGCCGGTCCTGCTGGACCCGGCCAGCGTGATTCCGCTCATACGGGAGATCGCCGAGCGGTTTGAAACCGGCGAGCCGACGCGCGCCGAGGACGTCGCCGCGGCGCTGCGGCTGCACAGCGAGACCGTCGAGTTGTTGTTGGCCGCCGTCGCCGACGCCGGTGTTCTTCATCGCGTTGAGCGCGGCAGTGAGACGGCGTACACGCTGGCTCGACCGCCGGGTAAGATTCACACTGACGAGCTTTTGAAGATCGCCCAGCGTTTGGCGGGCGACTTCGCGATGGAGCGTTCGCCGGCGACCGCGTGGGTCGAGCGTTTTCGCGAGGCCCAGTTGAAGCTCGCGCTGCACCGCCCGATCGCCGAGCTGTGAGACGTTCCCGGGCGATAGTGCCGCGCTTATTGGTTTGCACCTCGAGAGAACGAAAATGAAGCATGGGCTGAAACGGTGCTTCCTGCTCAACGGCATTTTTATTGCGTCGATCGCGACGGGGTGCGTCTACAAACCGCCCGGCAAGAGCTATCGCGGTCCTTTGCCGGAACTGACCCCGGTGCAGGTGCGCATTCGCAACGCGCTGCGCCGCGATGTGTACGACTTGGCCGGTAAGATTGGGCCGCGCGCGGTAACTCGCCTGGTCAAGGCGGAATCCGGGGTTGAGCTCAGGAAAGACCCGCGGGGCCTTCAGGCCGCAGCGCGCTGGGCGGAATGCAGACTGCGCGAGGCCGGATACGATGTCAGACGGCAGGACTACGCGGTGGACGGCGTGACGTGTACGAACTTCTCCGCCGAGCTGCGCGGTGCCCGAAGGCCGGGCGAGATTGTCGTAGTCGGGGCGCATTACGACAGCGTCGCGTGGTCGCCGGGCGCGAACGACAACGCGGCCGGCGTCGCGGTGGTGCTGGCGCTGGCTCGGGCGCTGCGTGACCGAACGCCGGATCGCACACTGCGCTTCGTGCTCTTCACGAACGAGGAACTCCCGCACGCCGGCACCGACGCCATGGGGAGCCGCCGTTACGCCCGCGGCTGTCACGAGCGTGGCGAGCGGATCGTGGCGATGCTCAGTCTGGACGAGCTCGGGTACTTCAAGGACGAACGCGGCAGCCAGCACTATCCGTTTCCGCTAAACCTGTGGTACCCGTCCACCGGGAACTTTCTCGCGTTCGTGTCAAACGGGGAGCATCGACGGCTGATGTTTCGCACGGTCCGGCTGTTTCGCGAGCACGCCCGCTTTCCGTCGGAGGGGCTCGCGATGAACATTCGCGACGTGGGACGATCCGATCACGCATCATTTTGGGAATACGGCTATCCTGCGCTGCTCGTGACCTGCACCGGCAATTTCCGCAATCCGTACTACCATGCGGCCGGTGACACACCCGAACGGGTGGATTACGACCGGTTGGCGCGGGTAGTCACGGCCTTTGAGCACGTCCTCATGAGATTGGCCGACGACGGAAAGCAAGCCAGGAACTCGCCTCGAGCGGCTCCGGCAAAATTGGCTAAAGAATCCGGTGTTCCTTAACCACCCGGCGGGTCCGCATCCGGCGGAGCGTCATCGGATGAATCGGACGAATCGGATGAAGTGCGCTGGTCCGTATCGTGCGGTTGCGAGCCGTCGGTTTCGCTCTTCTGGCGGACGGCCACGGTGCCGGCGACAATATCGCCCAGGCGCTGGCGATTGCGCGAGATCAGGACCAGGAACCCGAGAATCCACAGCGGCGGCACCAGTTCGACGACGCGCGACAGATTGCGAACGAGAATCTGACGCCAACTCGGCCGCCCGCCCGAGGCGCTCAGCAAGCGTACGCCCATCAGCATTTTTCCGACGGTCCGCCGGGTGATCAACTCCATCACCAGGCAGTACACGGTGTGTCCGAACGCGGTCAGCCCCCACCAGACCAGAACGTCGGGCGACGGCAGTTGGTTGCTCACGCTGATCACGAATCCCGAGAGCTCCCGCGCCGACTCCATCACCGGAATGTCCAGGACCAACGCCGCCGCGACCGCGAACGGCACCGTGTCGATCAGCCAGCCCGCCAAGCGCTGAAAGCTCAGCGCGATCGACAAGCCGGCCGGCAGCTCGAGCGTTTGGACCAGGCTCGCGCGGCGAAAGACGAACAGAGCGGCGATGATGCCGAACAACGCCATCAATGACAGCCACTGCAAGGCGTCCCGCGCCGGAAACTTGCTCTCGCGGGAGAAGACGTCGGCCACGGGGAGCGTGGGTTCGGATGGTTCATCTCCCGATCGCGCGAAACGCAGGTACTTCGCACTGTCCGATGCGCTCACGACCAAGCCGATCTGTTGATTGAATGTGAAGGCCTCGTCGTGCCGAACGACAGTCACACCCTCGGGCATCGCGCCGAGGGTCGCCTTTTCGGTCCGGCGCCACTCGAGCGCCGCCTCGCCGGGACCGGGCAGCAGACGATAGATTTCAAGCCGCTCGGGTTGGTTGGGCTCGGCGACCGCAGTGACGAGCGTGGGAACGGTGTTGACGATCATGGCCCGGAAGAAGGCCAGGTGCGGCCGGGTGATGGAGGTGCTGAAGGTCCAGTGTCGCGAGGCGAGGTCGAGTCCATTGCAAAGGATGGCGGCGCCGTCCTCCGAGCGACGAAAGAGATACAGCACGTCTTTTGTGGCGCACATGCGCGGCGCCAGCCGCGCGGGCGCGTCCGCGCGGGTGCCACTCGGACAGGGCGCGACCGGCGTCCAGCGCTGCCCGTCGTAGCGGGCGATGCTGAGCGGGGCGTCGCCGGGCTCGAAGGGGCGCGAGGACGGCGACTCCACGTCCTCCGCTGTATCGCGTGACAGCGAGAGCAGCGTCGGGGTCGGAACGATCCCGTAGAGCCCGTCCGCCGCTCCGACCACCTGCACCGGCCGCTGCCCGTCGGGCAAGGCGCGCTCGGGGCTGGGGTTCCCGCCGTCGGTCGGGTAGTGGTAGCAGCGGCCGTCCTCAAAGAAGACGTAGACACCGTCCGGGACGGCGGCCAGCGACGCGACGCCGCTGGCGCTGGCCAGCTCGTCGATGAGTCGAAAGGGGGTGTGGCGAGAGCGCTGGTAGAGCCGGGTCGACTTTGCACCGGCGCCGGTGAGCCAGATATCGAACTCGCTGGAGGCAACCTGGACTTCCCAGGCTCCAAACGTCCGCGCGGAATCACCGGCCGGGCGAGTCGGCGGTTGGCCGAAGGCCGCGGCGGTGAACACCGCGACACCCGCCAGCGCGAGCCGCTGCAACGTGCGCCGGCGGCGCCTCGGAGCGCCGTGCTCGTCGCCGCGTCTGTCTTGGGTGGCGAATTCTTTCACGGAAAGCTCTTACCACCGGAACCGGCCCGTGACAATCCGGGGTCGGGCGGGGGCGAGCCGATCTGCTCGACCGCCCCTTCGAATTGTTCGGGGAACGCACTGAACTCGACTTCGTTCAGGTCCGGCCGAAAGCGGGCGCGGGTGATGTCCAGCCGCAGTTCCGCCCCGTCCAGCGGCCAGCGCACGACGTAGTGCCGGGCCGTGAAGGGGCCGTCGCCGCCCACCCGCTTGTAGCGCTCCAGTTGGACGTGCATCAGAATGCGGCCGTCGGGCAGCCAGTCGATGATCTCGGCCGGCTGGTAGGGTTCGTGCGGCTGGAGCCGGACCTCGCGCCAGCCGACGGCTTCGCCGGCCTGGTCCGTTCGCACGAAGAGCAGTCGATGGTCGTCGCCGTCGATCCTCAGCAGCGGCTTGAGCCCGCCGTCGAGCCGCTCGGGCAGCGGCTGTAGCAGGAGTGCGTCGGCCAACTCGTCGGGCGGGACGGGCAGTCGCGCCGCGGCGCGGCGTTCGGACTCCGCCCATCGGCCCCACCACATGCGGTCCTCGACCCAGAACCAGTAGCGCTCGCTGTTTGATCCGAATTCGGCGATCGTGCCGACCAGAGACTTGATCTGAAAGAGCAAATCACGCGGCCCGCGGAAGAATAGGGTCGAATCGCTGAGCGGGATGCTGCGCTGGCGGCCTTCCGCATCTCGAAAGCTGAACGAAACGAACGCGGGGCAGTAGAGCACGTCCTTGATCTTCGAAAGGTTATCGTTCACCCGGGCCAGCGCCTCGGCCGCGTCGCGCGGCGGCGTGCCGACCGTGCAACAGCCGGCCAAGACCAGCAACGAAGCAAGCGGCGTCCAACGACTCATTGCGCCCGCTCCGCGTCGGGCTCGCGTTCCGTTTCGGACTCGGTCTTCGAATCGAGCTCCGGTTCGGCCGGGATGACGGCGAGGTTCGCGGGTTCGCCGGTGATCAGGCTTTCGAGCTGGGCGCTGAGCTGTTCGATCCGGTCCTCGTCGAGCTCGGGCCGTGGAACGTCGTGCAGCTCGCCGGTACGCGGAACAGAGAAATGCCAGGTTTCTCGAGGCGCCTCGCCGCTGCTGCGCTCGAACTTCAACACTTTCTTGCGCCACAGGAGCAGCGCGAGCACGAATCGGAACTGCGTCTTGGCTGGATCGTCCGGGTCGAGCCGCACGAAGAAGCTGTAAATCGCCTCGCGGTCGAAGGGCTGCACTTTCTTTCCGGCCGGCAGCGGGCGCCGCGTCTTCCAGACTCCGAGCGCGTCGTTCTCGTCGGCCGGCCGGCAGCCGAGGCAGTAGTCCCGCCGCTCGTAGCCGTCGGCGGCCTCGTACAGCCGGACTTCGAACGCCTCGCCGGGCTCGAAGACCCGCTCGCAGGCCAAGCACCCCTTGGCGCGCGGCGGCATGTTCCAATCCGTGGCCACGACCTGACACTCCGTTGTGCGACCGGCCTTTCGCCGGCTACCGTGTGGCACCCGCCCGTAGCCGGTCATGCTTGAACCGTCTTGTGGCACCGGCTATCAGCCGGTGACGCCGCGCGCACGCGTTTCCTCGGTATGAGCCGTCACCACGCCGACGACTCAAATTCGGATTATAGAGGGTCGCGGATCGCGTGCGAG
>JACZRH010000170.1 GCA_022574815.1 Planctomycetota bacterium
ATCCTGACCCTTTGAAAAGGGCGGGTTCATTACGATCCGGTCGTAGGCACCCCCGCGCTCCAGAAAGTTCTCCTGGCGCACGTCGAAGCCCTGCTCGCGCAATATTTCCGATAGTTGTGGCGCGGCCTCGACTACCGTGAGATTGGCCTCGGGCGCCGCTTCCTTGATCTTGCTCGCGATCGCACCCGCGCCGGCTGAAGGCTCCAAAACCTCCATGCCCGGCTGAATGTCGGCCATTTCCACCATGCGCCGCGCAACCGGCTCCGGCGTCTGGAAGAAATCCTTGATACCGCGCCCGTACTCGATTTCTTGGATGCGCTGCTTGAGACCACCTTGCTTTCGCTCCGCGCGTTGCTCCTCCGCCACACCGGCCGAAAGCTGCTCAAGTGCCTGCTTGGCCTTATCGTAGTTCCTGGCAGTGATGCCAGCTTTCTTGAGCCGAGCGGGTCCGCCCGTGTCATAGTCCTCTGTCGGGTAGCTTTGGAAGCGCAGGCTCTCGATCTGAGCCTTGCTGACAATGCCCCGCAGAAGTTCCGGGCCCTCTCCACGCTCATGCAAATCGGCCAGCGCGCGAAGCACGAAACCGGCCGACCGCGGATCGGTCGACGTGGCCAGCATCTGCCGCAACGTTCGCCCGATCGTCGAGCGACGACCCTCGAGCTTCCGTCTGATCGCCGACTCCGTACGCCCGCCCAGCCGAATGGCCGCCTCGAGGATCTTCGGCTGCTCGTGCGATTCCCACGCCCCCACCGCTTCCGCCAGCGCCTCGCCGACCTGAGCGATCTGCTTCGACGCGGTACCGGGGGAGAGCGCACGATCGGCCATGTCGTGCAAGACTTCGCCGGCCCGTTGGCGTGTGGACGCATGACGAGAGCGGAGGGCCTCGACAAGCAGATAGGCGGTTCGGGATTCTCGCCCGTCGGCGATGAGCTCGACGGCGTTGGATTGATCCTGAGGCTCCGGCGTCAGGATGGCCGCCCGCAGCCCGGTCGCGAGCTCGCCGGCGCATTTCGATACGGAAGCGCGTGTTGCGTCATCGAATTCGTGGTACCGGCCGACGATCCGTGCGAGGCTGGGCACGTGCGCACGGCGGATGAGGATGTCGAGAGCGGCCGCGCGGTGTGACGGGCTCAGGAAAGGCAGTGCCTCGAGCAGCGCGGCGTCCGCGGCGGTGTTGGGCTCGTTTTCGAGCAGGGCAAACGCAGGCGGCAGCGAATCGGCCTTCATGACACCTTTAGCATCTAATGATCAAAGCGTAGCGTGGAACAGGAAAACTCCGGGCGAAACCCGCATTTGCACGCTACAGCAGAATAGAGCTTGCTTTAGAGTATCGGCGATCGGCGATCAGAACCTTGCAGGCCCACCAGGGGCCTCGACGCGCCTGAATTGGCGCTCAGTGCGACCGGCCCGGTGATACGCAGACCACATTTCGCCGGACACCCGCGTTTGACATTCACAGGTGCGTGGCTACCATTTTAGCGTGCTTCATGGGCCGCGGTCGTGTGTGTCCGCTGGAGGTCGCAGAGGCGCTTTGGTCGGTTGGGGTACCTGAGGAATCAAACCATGGCTCGTACTTTCAGATGTCTCGTAATCGTTTGCTTGCTGGCGCCGGTGGTCATCGCCGGCTGCGCCACGAATTCGCCCCACGATCTGTCCTCGG
This sequence comes from Planctomycetota bacterium, assembly GCA_022574815.1. Lineage (GTDB taxonomy): Bacteria > Planctomycetota > Phycisphaerae > UBA1845 > Fen-1342 > JACZRH01. The sequence goes on from JACZRH010000170.1 coordinate 1,661, forward strand.
CCTGGCTCTATCCGCAGGCCGCCATGCAAACCGCGGGTGAAGCCCCGGACGATCACCGCTACCGCGTCTCCCGTATCCTGAGCCTGGACACTCGTCTGCTCGCCGACGATCTCGACTTGCTCTTCATGACCGATCGCTCGACGCGCCTGTCGCGCTGGCAAAGCCGCTAGAGCAAGCCCTGTCTTGCCGCAGCGCCGTGAAGGGGATCTCGCCCGGCGATTCGCTGCCCTTCGCCGCTACCTAATGACCGGCACGCACCGCCGAGACGCCACCGGTCGATCCTTGTCGCGTGTGAGCCAAAGAAACGCGCCTGCGCACCCGCTTGAGAGGGCATGATCCAGGTTCTCGGTATCGTTCCCTTGCTTTTTCACCCGCGAATCGCTCCCATACGGGCCAAACAACCACGCGTCCGGCACGGGACGCCATGGATGGGAGAGCCTCTGATGACGAAGCCGGAAAGAAGAATGGCCCGAGTGACGGTGCTTGGACTGACGGTCTGCCTCACACCGCTCGCCCTGGCCGTGGGCTGCGCGACCGCGCTCGAGCAGCGGTTTCAAGCACACATCGACTACTTAGCCGCTGATGAGTTGGCCGGGCGCGGCGTCGGTACCCCAGGGATCGAACTGGCGGCCGAGTACATCGCGAACGAATTCGCGGTGATCGGGCTGGAGCCGGCCGGTGAAGACGGCACCTACTTTCAGACCTTCGAAATGACGCTGCACCGCACGCTCGAGCCGTCGAGCCGGCTGGACCTGGGTGACGGAACCGATCTGAAGCTCGGCGTGGACTTCACCCCCTTGAGCTTCTCCTCGGACGAGGCGTTCGCGGGCGAGGTCGTGTTCTGCGGGTACGGGATCGAAGCCGAGAAACTGGACCGAGACGACTTCGTCCACGCGGACATCAGGGGAAGAGTGGCGATGATGCTGCGCGGCGAGCCGCCCTCCTTCGCCGACGAGGCCGGCAACGCGACCCCGCACGCCATGTTTCGCAGCAAGGTCTACAACGCCAAGGACCGAGGGGCCGTCGCCGTGCTCATCGTCAATCAGACGCCGGGCGAGGAAGAAGAGGACCGGCTGATCGAGTTCAACGCCGAGAGCCCCGACGCATACGGCGTCCCGGTTTTTCAGATCACGCGGGAGATGGGCGAGGCGATGATGGCTCGCGGCGGGCTCGATTCGCTGGCGGCCGTGCAGAAGCGGATGGACGCAGGAAGCTACGCCTCGGCGAGACTTCGTGATGTGCGGGTCGAGGGGCGCGCCGTGTTCAAGAAAAACGCCGCCCCGACGCGCAACGTGCTCGGTCTGCTGCCCGGCGCCGGATCGCGGGCCGAGGAGGTCGTGGTCATCGGCGCCCACTACGACCATCTTGGAATCCGCCGACCCTTGGCCCGCCGTTTCAAGGGCGGCAAGCTGGTACGTGAGCGGCTGGCGCCGCAGATCCACAACGGCGCCGACGACAACGCGTCCGGTACGAGCGGTATGATCGAGATCGCGAGAATGTTGGCCGAGGATCCCCCGAACCGCAGTGTCCTGTTCATCGCGTTCACCGCGGAGGAGTCGGGCCTGCACGGGAGCAAACACTACGTCGAGAACCCCACCCGATCGCTCGGGGAGACGGTCGCGATGCTGAACCTGGACATGATCGGCCGGGCGAAACCGGGCGACAACAGCGTGCAGGTGTTCGGCGCTCATTCGGGCGAAGGTCTCGACGAGATCCTCCACCGCGCGGCCAAGAGCGTCGACCTCGAGGCTTTTCCGTCCAACGACACCGGTGGTCGCAGCGACCACGCCTCGTTCATCCGCAGCAGCATACCGGCCATGCATTTTTTCAGCGGGCAACACCGGGACTACCACCAACCCAGCGACGACAGCGACAAGATCAACGCCCGCGACGGCGCGCGAATCACGAGGATGGTCGCGCGAATGGCCCGCGACATCGCGAATCACGAATCTCGGTTCGCCTTTTTGAAACAGAAAAGCACGTCGCCGGACTCCCCCGGCGGAACCCCGACGTACCGGGTGGTGATGGGGCTGTCGCCGAGCTACGGCGAGGACGGCAAGCCGGGCATGAAGGTGGATGCGGTCAGCGCGGACGGGCCGGCCGAGGTCGGCGGAATGAAGGCCGGGGACCGCATCATCCGTATCGGCACGAAGGAGGTCGCCAACATCTACGACTACATGGCCGCCACCCGCAAGAATAAGGCGGGCGACACGGTCAGCGTCGTCGTGCTTCGCGGCGACAAGGAGATCACGCTACAAGTCACGCTTTCGTCGGCCAGCTAGGGCCAACCCGGCACAGGGCGGCACCGAGGTCACGACGATGAACCGTAACGATCACAAGCTCGAACACTCCTTCAGCGTGGATGTGCGCGTGCGCTACGCCGAGTGCGACTCGATGGGGTATCTGCACCACGGCAAGTACTGGGAGTATTTCGAGATCGTGCGGACCGACCTCCTTCGGCGGCAGGGGATTCGCTACCGCGACTTGGAGGCCTCGGGCGTCTTTTTCGTGGTCTACAAGGCCGCCTGCCGCTATCTGCTCCCCATACAATATGACGACTTGGTCACCGTGACGGCCAGGGTCGTGCGGATCACCCGCACCCGGGTCGATCACGAATACGAGATCACGCGCGGCGACACACGGACCTGCGAGGCCACCTCCACGCTCGCCTGCGTCGGACCCGATGGGCACCCGATCGCCATGCCGCCGGCCCTCTGGTCGCCACCTAAGGACTGAGCCGCTCGGTCGTTGGCGAAAACTCGAGCGAGCTACAATTTCCTCTTCCCGGCACGCCGGTTGTATGCCGATCAGGCGGTAGTACACTTGATTACGTAAACAGGGGTGAAACGGCAGGCGTCAATCGGCCCGGCTGCGTCACAGGGAATCGGAGATGGGGTCTTGAGCACCAACGGATACTGTCCCAGCAGCGTGGGACTCGACACGCACGGCTTGGTCGAAACGGGCGAGGTTCATTGGAATCTTCCACCGGCCGAGCTTTATGAACATGCCTTTCGCGCGGGCGAAGGCTTGCTCGCGGTCAACGGGGCGATGGTCTGCACGACCGGCGCGCACACCGGCCGATCGCCGAAGGACAAGTTCATCGTCGAGGAGCCCGGCTCCAAAGACGCAATCTGGTGGGGCAAGGTCAACAAGCCCATCAGCGAGGACCACTTCGACCGCCTGCACCGGCGCGTAATCGAACACTACAGAAGCAAGAAACTCTACGTGCGTGACATGTTCGCCGGGGCGAACCCGGCCACGCGCCTGCCCATTCGCGTGGTGACCGAAACCGCCTGGCACAACCTGTTCGCCTCGCAACTCTTTATCCGTCCCAAACCCGGCTCGACGGCCGACCACGCGCCGCGCTTCACGATCCTCAACGCGCCGAGCTGCCTTGCCGACCCGAGCGTGGACGGCACCCGCAGCGGCACATTCGTTGTGGTGAACTTCGCCAAGGGGCTCATCCTCATCGGCGGCACCGAGTACGCCGGCGAAATCAAAAAAAGCATCTTCACGGTGATGAACTACATACTGCCGACGGCCGGCGTGCTGAGCATGCACTGCTCGGCCAACATCGGCGCAGGCGGCGACACCGCGCTGTTCTTCGGGCTCAGCGGCACGGGCAAGACCACCCTGTCGGCGGACCCGGACCGAAGGCTCATCGGCGACGACGAGCACGGCTGGGGCGACGACGGCATTTTCAATATCGAGGGCGGCTGCTACGCCAAGTGCATCAAACTCTCGGCCGAGTACGAACCGCAGATCTACAACGCGATTCGCTTCGGCGCGGTGCTCGAAAACGTGGTGGTCGATCCGGCCACAAGAGAGATCGACTTCGACGACGACACGCTCACCGAGAACACGCGCGCGGCCTACCCGCTCGATTTCATCGACGGGGCCGTGGTGCCCAGCGTGGGCGGTCATCCCAAAAACATCGTGTTCCTGACGTGCGATGCGTTCGGCGTGCTGCCGCCGATTTCCAGGCTCACGCCCGATCAGGCGATGTACCACTTTCTTTCGGGCTACACCGCCAAGGTCGCCGGCACCGAGGCCGGCGTCACCGAGCCCGAGGCCACGTTCAGCGCGTGCTTCGGGGCGCCGTTTCTGCCGCTGCCGCCGCAGCGCTACGCGACCATGCTCGGCGAGCGGCTCGAGAAGCACGGTTCGCGCTGCTGGCTGGTCAACACCGGCTGGAGCGGCGGCGGCTACGGCGTGGGCAAACGAATGAACCTGCATCACACGCGGGCCATGGTGAAAGCGGCGCTTGGCGGCGCGCTGGACCACGTATCGTATGAGAAGGACCCGGTGTTCGGCCTGTCGATTCCGCAAGACTGCCCCGGTGTTCCGGCGGAGGTGCTGACACCGAGAAAGACCTGGTCTAACGGCGCGGCCTACGACGCCAAGGCCGAGGAGCTGTCGAAGCTGTTCCGCAAGAACTTCGCCACGCTCGAAAACGCCGAGGCCCAACTAACCGCGGCCGGTCCTTGTAGATAAGGCGCCGCGCATCAGGAGTCGTGCCGATAAGGGATTCTCGGCAAAGCGGCGATGACATGGCGGTCCCGGCGCGCCGGGACTTTGGCCGTACCACCCATCATGCGGCGCTAGTCGGCGCCCGGCTTGCAGGTCTTGCAGGGTCTTCGGCCGGCGTCGACGGCCACCTTGCGCGCGCCGAACGCCACGAGGTTGCTCGGTTTGATTCGCTTAGCGTGCGAACAGGTCGCGCGGTGGTAGATGCTCGAACGGCGGCTGCCGACGAAACGCGCATCAGGTGATGCGACGCTGGTACTGTACTTGGCCGCAGGTTTCTCGGGTTCGGCCGACTTTGCGCTTGCCGCGTTCCAGGTGTCGGGCGATGGGCGACCGGCCTGGTGCCATGCGGTGCCGATCAGATTTGCCGCGAGTAGCGCGGCCGCCTCGAGTCGCGACTCGATCATCGTGGCCGCCTCATCGGCGCGCACCTTGGCGTCGATCGCCGGGCCGCTCACAAGCTCGGCGAACGACGCCGCAATCGTCTCGAAGACGGCGTCGAGCGGCTCGTCCAGCTCCGCATATCGCGTCGGCGACACGCGGACCTCATCGTCAAGCCGATCACGCAGCGTTGCGACGGCCTCGAGAAGTTTCTCGCGCCGGTTTGGTGGGTCGGGCTCATCCGCACCGCGATCGAAGAATCGACCCCGTCGGCGACTCGAATGTTTTTCCACAACGAACAGGGGCATGCTCGCATCGGTCGCGAAGTGCAGTAGCGCTCCCGCCTCGGCTACGACGAGGGCACCGCTGGTTGATCGAAACGCCTCGACCAATGCCTCGAAATGTGCATGAATCGTCCAGGGAAGCGAGCCAACGCGGCGCACGCCTCTTTCGCGGGCAAGCTCGAGCGCGGCGTCGCGGACACGTGGAAATCGGCGACTCGCCTCGATTCGACCGGCCTCGTCCGCCCCCTTCTCGGCGGCCACGTCGAGCACCAAGAAATGGCGATCGACGTCCACCACGGATGACACGGACTTGACACCATGTGAGAGAGCAACACGGATCAACTCATCCCGCCGTTGTACGAAAGCGGATCGCAACGGTGTGGGTAGAGCCGTGACGGCCGTCGCCACGACAATTTCGTAGCCGTCGGGCGGCCGTTCATCGTTAGCTAAAACCTGGCCGGTGGCCGCGAGACAAAGGATCGCGACCACTGCGCGATGTGCCGGGTCGAGGTCGCGTGCGGATGAGCGGCGTACCTGGGTCATGGCGAAGTCCAACAGTCGACTCGGGTCCACTCGAGCGTCGTGCCGGTTAGCTGCCCGGCGCGGCATCCACGGGCGTGCCCGCTCGCTCGAGAATCGAGCGGAGCAGATAGTCCTCCATGGCCGGGTCGCGACCGAGCTCGAGCCACCGATCGTCGGCGGCCGTTACCCTCGCCGCCCCGGTCGTCGAGGGGAGCTTTTCACCAAAGAATCGAAGCGCGGACCCGGTGCTGTTGAATTGCCGATCGGGCGACGACAGGCGTTCTTTGAAGACGGCCACGTCCAGTTCCACCGATCGGCCGTCGTCCGCGCTGGCTAGGCTAACGCGAACACGGCGGCGAATCAGGTTCAGCGTCGACTCCCACAGGTCTTGGCGGGTGTCAACGTCGTGTCGCCAGAACTCGAAGAACTGCTGCGACGTCTCGGGCATGGTGGTGACCACGCCTGTATGCCGATCGACGCGGTCGAGCCGAAATCGACCACGACGCAGCGTCTCTTGAATCGCCTCCCACAGCGCATCCGATTGCCGGGCAGGTTCGCTCAAGGCGATCCGTCGCGTCGAAACGTAATCGTCGCGCCGCGGCCCCAAACACGCGGACGACATCGCGACCGCAAGGGCTAGCACAATCGAAACCCGGATTCCGACGGACATGATTGGGGATGATACGGCGCAAAGCACGCCGGTCAAGCACGGCGTAGGCGGCAGAACCTCGACCGGTGGCCTGGCCCACGCTTGCGTGGCCATGATAACGGGTGGCGTTCGTTTACTCGGCCGGTTCGACCACGATGCGATCGCAAACCTGCTTGAGTTCTTCGAGGGCCGTCAGGCATTGCACGGTGGCGTGCGCTTTCGCTTCTTGCTCGAGTACGGCGGCTCGGTCGGTCAGAATGGAATACCCGTATCCGCCACCGCTTCCTTTGAGCTGGTGCGCGGAGTTTCGCAGCGCCTCGAAGTCGCCGTCGCGAGCGGCGATCTCCATGGCCGACACGCGCTTTTTCAGACCGTCTACGAACGTCAGCACGACGCCTTCGAGCGAAGCATCCTCGCGGAGGAGTTCCGATCCGATCTTCTTGTTCGCTCCGTCGTGCCCGTCTGTCATCACGTGACTCCAAGGAAAAGTGGCCATTGGGCCTACAGACATTGCTTCATCGTCTGCGGTGGAGTCAGAGTTTCGCTACGGATCATGTACCGGCGGGCTCGGCGCCCCATAATCATTGCCTGACCACCCGTTTGCCGACCGAGGATGGAACGCCCGAGAAACATTTGGTGATATCGCTCGGGATGGGCTTGACGATCTCCGGTCTTCTCGTTTGGTCGTCGCCGATAATGCCTTGGCCGCGCGCGTCACACCGTTGTACGTCGTTGCGAACCTACGGTAGACTGAATGCGGTCGTGGTGTGCCGCGCCGGCCCGTTAACGGGGACATTCCGCCGGCAGGCGACACGCGATGGCGGGAACCGTGAACCCTTCAACGCCCCAACTTCGAAACAAGACCGAACGCCAAGGCGCCGCCGGCCGGTGCCAATCGCTCGTGCGCGCGCTTCGGGAAATCGCCCGCCGCGCCGGGTCTGACTTGAATCACGACGACCTCAGCGCCGCACTGGGCCTGTGCTGGTCGCCGGTGGCCGTTCCCACCGAGCCCGACCTCGGACTATGGCCTTTGTACGCCCGCGATGCGTTCCTGCCCGAGGCGGGTCGATTGTTTGGACTGACGATCCGTGATATGCACCCGCCCGAGGCGGCCCGCGGTCTGAGCGCGGCGGCCGAGTTCGCCCAGCACTTCGACGCCAGCTATCGCCCGTTGATTCGCCGCGCGCTGGAACATGACCAACCCGTCCTCGCCTGGCAGGGTCCGGTCGGCGATCGCGGCATGTGCTGGGGCGTCATCCGCGGCGTCTGCGATGGCGGTGTCGGCTTCGAGGCGGAAGTGTTCGACGGCGGCGAAGCGAGCGGGCCACGCAAGGCCATTACGCTCGCAACACCGCCGGTCCAGCTTTATGTCGTCGAGAGCGCCGCCCCCAGCCGGCCGGAGATCGGCGCACTGATCGAACTCGTCCTTCGGAATGCGGACATCGTCCTAAGCAACGGACTCGCGGACCGCTTCGGCGTCGTAACGGGGCCCGGCGCGTATGACCGGTGGATCGAGCGACTCGACGTTCAAGGCGAATCCCGAGGCGAGGTTGATCGCTTGCTCGCCGCTCACCGTCGACTGACGTCGGCCGCGCTGACGGGGTGCGAGAGCGGAATCCGCTGTCTTCAACGGAATCACCTCGACGCAGGTGCGGCCGTCGCCGATCGAGCGGCAAGATTGATGGACGGCATGCGTGAGGTCGCCCGAGAACTCCGCATCGCCGCAAGCAGCGAACTCGGCACCGAGGGCGACTGCAAGGTGCGATCGGCGCTCACGCGGGCGCGGGACGCAATGCGCAGCGTGTCGCCCCGGCAAACGAACTGAAGCGCACGCGCGACGATGTAAAGCGGATCGCGAAGATGTTCGCCAAACTCCTCTTGGGGGACCAGTGGCCATACGACGTGAAGCACGGCAAAAGGCCTGAACAGCCTGAAGAAGGCCGGTATTCCCAAAGCACCAACGCCATGATCCTCTACGCGTTGGCGGCGGTTGCTGGCGAGCTCGGCCCCAGCAGCCCGCTAGTGCCTCGCGTTGCGGGACCGCGCGTCGGCCGACTCAGCTTGTTCGAGGCCGTCTGGACCCGGCTCGTCGATGCTCTCCATGGGGAACTTCGAGACGCGCAGCGTGCCGTAGGAATCGAGGATAGACGCGACTCCGCCCATATGGTCGGGATGTCCGTGGGTGAGGAGAATCTCCTGGATGGCCCGGCC
>JACZRH010000171.1:0-1958 GCA_022574815.1 Planctomycetota bacterium
CGCCGTCGACGCCGCATGTTGGACGAGGAACAGCACCGCCATCCGCACCGCCAATCCGTTGCTGACTTGTTTCAGAATGCTCGAGTTGGGTCCGTCGGCGACGTCGGCGGCCAATTCCACGCCGCGATTCACCGGGCCGGGGTGCATGATCAACACGTCGGGCTTGCAGCGCGCCAGCCGCGCGCGGCTCATGCCGAACAGGCGCACGTACTCGCGGATCGACGGCAGCACGCTGCTCGTAATGCGCTCCTGCTGGATGCGCAGCATGTTGACCACGTCCATTTCCGGCAGGATCTCGTCGAATTCGTGCGTAACCCGCGCGCCCAATTCGCGAAACACCCCCGGTACGAGTGTCGGCGGCCCAACAAGAGTCACCTTCGCGCCGAGCTTGAGCAAACCGGCCAGGTTCGAGCGCGCCACGCGCGAGTGCGAAATGTCGCCGCAAATTGCGACGTTCAACCCTTCGACGCGGCCCTTGATTTCTCGAATGGTAAACAAGTCGAGCAGCCCCTGCGTCGGGTGCGCGTGCTGCCCGTCGCCGGCGTTGATCACGCAGCAATCAACCGCCTCGGCCAGGTGGACGCTCGCGCCGGCGTTGGGATGTCGAATGACCATCACGTCGACGCCCATGGCCTCGATCGTCCGGGCCGTGTCGCGCAACGACTCGCCTTTGCTGGCCGACGAGTGCTTGGCGGTGAAATCGATCACGTCCGCCGACAGCCGCTGCGCCGCGAGCGTGAAGCTCATCCGCGTGCGCGTGCTGTCCTCGAAGAACATGTTGACCACCACCCGCCCGCGCAGCGCCGGTACTTTCTTCACGCTGCGGGTCGAGACCTCCTTGAACCCCTCGGCCGTCTCGAGCACGTACAGGATTTCGGCCGGGCTGAGACTGTCCAAGTCGTGCAGGTGTTTTCGCGTCCACTGCGGTTTGTCGTCCGCGGCCGCCGTCATAGCAGCTCCACCTCATCCACGCCATCCAGCTCGGTGAGCTTCACGTTGACAATGTGCGGCGGCTCGACGTCGGCCCGCATACCGACGAAGTCCGGCTGGATGGGCAACTCGCGCCCGCCGCGATCCACCAGCACGGCCAAGCGAATCGCCTTCGGCCGGCCGAGGTCGGTCAGGGCGGTGAGGGCGGCCCGCACCGAGCGCCCCGTGAACAGCACGTCGTCGACCAGCACCGTCCAGGTGTCGGTGGGGTCGAAGTCGATCTCGGTTCCGCGCACCACCGCCTTCGGCCCGATCGTCGTCAAATCGTCGCGATAAAGCGTGATGTCCAGCGCCCCGTAATGACTCGGCTTCGCGCCGGCCTCCTCGAGCAGGCCCGCCAGCCGTCGCGCCAGGATCTCGCCGCGCCGCCTGATTCCCACGACCGCCACGGCCGCATCCTTCGGAGCAACAGCGGCGATTTGACGTGCCATGCGGGCCAGGGTCGCCCGCAGCCCGGCTTGGTCGAGCAGCGTGGACATGGGCGGCAGAGTAACGCCGAGTGATTCAGGCGCGAAGGCGCGCACCCGCGGCGCTTTGGAATTTCCATTCCGGGGCCGATTGGATATAGTGCCGAATTCGTTATCTCGATCGCCGCCGCTCGGCGATTTCCACATGGATTGCTGACCGGAGAGTCAAATGAGCGATCACGGACTGATTCCCCCGCACGGCGGGACGCTCGTCAACCTTGTCGCAAGCGACGCCCGACGCGAGGAGCTGGAGTCCACGGCCGCGAACCTCACACGCATTCACCTGCCCGACCGCGAGCAGTGCGACGTCGAGCAGCTCGCGTTCGGCGGCGTTCGGCTCCCGGCGCGCGGCCTCGACGAAATGCTGGCCGACCACTGGCGCTGGCTGTCGCAACACCCCGACGGTTACGCTGACACCGACACCGACGCTACCACCTAGCTAGGGCCGTTGTTGATCACAAGCCGAGACCGGTAAATGGTTTATGGCGTGTCCGTGCGGCG
>JACZRH010000171.1:1968-10192 GCA_022574815.1 Planctomycetota bacterium
CATCTGCGACTCGATGCAGCTCGCGGGCGGCCTGCCCTGGAGCATGCCGATCACCTGCTCGACCGACACCGCCACCGCCGAGACGATCGAGATCGGCTCCCAGGTCGCGCTGACCGACGAGAAGGACCGGCTGCTCGCAGTCCTGACCGTCGCGGAGAAGTACGCTCACGACAAGAAGAAAGAGGCCGAGAAAGTCTATCGCGGCGACGACGAACACCCCGGCGTGCAGGTGATCAACGCCCAGGGCGATGTCTGCCTCTCCGGGAAGCTCGAAGTCACCACGCCGCGGCACGAGCCGGAGTTCACGAAGTACCGCCTCTCGCCGGCGCAGACGCGGGCGGCGTTCTCGGAGCACGGCTGGGAGACCGTCGTCGCGTTTCAGACTCGCAATCCGATTCACCGGGCGCACGAGTACATTACGAAGTGTGCCCTGGAGCTTTGCGATGGACTGCTCGTCCATCCGCTCGTTGGCGAGACGAAGGCCGGCGACATCCCCGCCGACGTGCGGATGGCTTGCTACGAAGTCCTGCTCGCGAACTACTACAACCCGAAGAACAGCATGCTCTCGGTCTGGCCGGCCGCGATGCGCTACGCGGGCCCGCGCGAGGCGCTACACCACGCGCTGGTGCGCAAGAACTACGGGTGTACGCACTTCATCGTCGGGCGCGACCATGCCGGAGTCGGCAAGTACTACGGCACGTACGACGCCCAGAAGCTCTTCGACGATCTCGATCCACAAGCCGTCGGCATCACGCCGCTCAAGTTCGAGCATTCTTTCTGGTGCAAAAAATCGGGCTCGATGGCGTCGGACAAGACCACGAACAGCGGAAAGGATGAACGCGTGTTCCTGTCCGGGACCGCCGTGCGCGAGTTGCTCGCCAAGGGCGAGCGCCCGCCGATCGAGTTCACCCGCCCGGAAATCGCCGACATTCTGATTGACTCGATGAGACGTTAGAGGATAATTGCATACACGCTACGAGCGCGGAGGAAGTGTTGCACCGCTCACGCATGAAGGTCTTTATCAGCCATTCCGAACGCGATCGTGAACTCGCCGGTGATATCGCCGAGCGCCTGGGCCGTGCAGGATTGGACGTCTGGCGCGACACGGAGATCGTGTCCGGGCAGAATTTCGCGCAACAGGTGGCGACGGCGCTGGACAGTTCCGACGCGATGATTGTCCTGCTTTCGCCGGAATGGGTCGGGTCCCGGTGGGGGCGAGAGGAGATCAATTTCGCGCTTGGCTCGGCGCGTTTCGAGGGACGGGTCTTGCCGGTGGAGGTCCGTCCGACGCCGGACATGCCTTGGGTCTTGCGGCACTTTCGTCATTTGAAGCTGACCCGCGACCTCAATCGGCTCAGCGCGCAGATCGTCGAGACGCTCGCGCACACGAGCGATGATTGATGGGTCGCCGCCGGCGGAACCGGGCACTTCCGCGCGAGGTTTTTCTATCGCAATCGAGCCGCAATCGCCGCTTTGCCGGGATGCTCGCGGGAGACCTCCGACGTCACGGCGTGCCCGTCTGGTACAGCGAGACGAACATCGTAGGCGCGCGACAATGGCATGACGAAATCGGCGCGGCACTGGAACGCTGCGATTGGTTCGTCGTCGTGCTGTCCCCCGAATCGGCAAAATCTCGTTGGGTCAAACAGGAACTTCTTTTTGCCCTGAACGACGCTCGCTACAAGGACAGGATCGTGCCCGTGATCCACCGGCGCAGGTATCGGGAACTGTCCTGGACGCTCCCGTCCTTTCAGATGATCGATTTCACCCAGAAGTATGATACCGGGTGCCGGGATCTGCTTCGCGTTTGGGGAGTGGGCTATCAGCCCCGCTAGACTCTCGGTCTACGGACAGCAAGCAAGCGCATGGCCAAAACCCAGAACGCAAACAAGGCAAATGCGGTACCGGATGACATAAGCCGCGCCATTCTCGCGGCGCATCGTATCGCACTGGCCGGTCACGTAACGCCCGACGCCGATTGTTTGGGATCGATGGGCGCGCTCGCGTTGGGTTTGAAAGACCTCGGCAAGAGCGTGCGTGTCGCGATGCCGGCCGGCTCGGTTTCCCGGCGGCTCTCCTACCTCACCGATCTGTTCGACTTGCAGCCGGCCACGACGTCGCAGCTGCAAGCCTGCGACCTGCTCATCGGTTTGGACACTGCCAAGGATCGGCGGCTCAATATCGACGGCAAACTCGACGCACTCCCGGGTATTCCGGTGCTCAACGTCGATCATCACGCAACCAACACGCGCTTCGGAAAATGGAACTGGGTCGACCCCCAGGCCAGCAGCGTGTGCGAACTCGTGGTCGATTTAGTCGCGGCCCTCGGCTGCCCGCTCACGCCTACGATGGCCACCTTGCTCTATGCCGGCATTCACGGCGATACGCAGGGCTTCTCGCTGGGCAACACGTCGACCAAGTCACTCGCCGCCGCCCATGCCCTGGCCGCGTCCGGCGCCCGCATTCCCGAAGTCTGCGAAAAGCTTCAGCGCAGCCACAGCCGGAGCGAGTTCGATTTGCTGAAGGTGATTTACGGCAATGCGCGGGTCAGCGCCGACGGCCGGCTGGCCTGGAGCACGGCCTCGCACGAGGAGATCACCGCCGCCGGCTGCGTCGCCGAGGACATCGACAACCAGGTGGAGATACCCCGCTCGGTCGAGGGCATCCGCGTCGCGATCCTCTTCACCGAGGGAGTGCCCGGCAAGATTCGCATGAACTTCCGCGGCGAGCGCGGAGCGGCGGTGCTCGAGCTGGCCCGCGAATTCGGTGGCGGCGGGCACCCGACCAGCGCCGGCGCCATCCTGGACGGCAGCATCGCCGCAGTCACCGAGCAGGTGCTCGCCAAGGCGCGGGCCTTCGTCGCCGAGCTTTCGCGCTAGCAGTCCGCCGCACGAACCTGCACACGCCGGCGACGACGTAGCGGCCGGGTCCCGCCACCGCGCGGGTTCGAAGCGTCGGGATGCGAGCGTTTTTTTGTACGTCAGCGGAAACCGCGCAGCGCGCATTTCCGTAGCATGCGGTGTCGCCCTTTCTGAACAAGGAGCCTGCCCATGTTCCCGATCGGCGAGTCCATTCCGGAACCCATCCTCCGCGAGCACATCGCCCACTTGCAGGAGCTCATGCGTCAGGAGGGGCTCACCGCCGTCCTGCTCTTTCATCCGTCCAACATGCTCGCGTTCACCGGAACGCCACATGCTTCGTCCGACCGCCTCACGTGCGGTGCGGTGACGCTCGGCGGCGACGTCCGCGTGGTCTGCCCGGCGTTCGAGCACCCCGCCGTCGCGGGGGCGAACCAAGTCGCGACGGTCCACACCTGGCAGGACCACGAGGATCCGTTTCAGTGCTTCGCCGCCGCGCTCGCCGATGCCGGCGTGAGCGCGGGTGTGCTCGGCGTCGACGGCCGCGTCTGGTACGAATGGTGGCACCTGTTCGCCAACGCCTGCCCGAAGCTGCGTCTCAAGTCCGCCGAACGACTGCTGCGCGAGGTCCGCATCTGCAAGACCCCCGCCGAGCTCGAGGTCCTGCGGGCCGCGCATGGAAAAGGCGAGCGCGTCTTCTTCGAGATGCAAGAGCGGCTGCGAGCCGGCGTCAGCGAGCTCGACCTGCACCGCGAGCTCGCCGACCACTTTCAACGCGACGGCCTCGCGGTCAGCCCCTACATCCAGTCCGGCCCGAACGGCTCCCGCCCGCACAATCCGCCCGGGTCACGCACCTTGCGGCAAGGCGATACCGTGGTGATGGACAGCGTCATCATCCATGACGGCTACAATAACGACCTGACCCGCACGTTCGCGCTCGGCGAGCCTTCCGCACGAGCCAAAGAGGCCTACAAAGTCGTCCGCCAGGCCCAAAGGGCCGCTATTGAGGCCGCTCGTCCCGGAGCGCAGTGCGGCCAGCTCGACCGCATCGCCAGGCACGTCATCACCGAGGCCGGCTTCGGCGAGTTCTTCACGCACCGGCTCGGACACGGCATCGGCATCGAATGCCACGAGCCCCCCTACCTCCATAGCGCCAACAACGAGCGGCTCCGCCCGGGAATGTGCATGACGATCGAGCCCGGCATCTACGTCCCCGGAGAGTTCGGCATTCGCATCGAGGACGATATCATCATCACCAACGACGGCTGTGAGATCATCCACGGCGACTTGCCGACGGACGTGAGCGGGGCTTTCGATCGAACCTAACCCGACGCCGGACACGCGCCATTCAGGTTGGCCCACAACACGGGGCCACATGCACGAACGCCGACGTCCGGTTACCATGGGCCGGCTGCTTCATTTTCCCAGTGGGTATGTAGGTCCAATGGAGGTCGCTATGCGTGCCGTCCTCATCGTCGCAGTCGCCACACTCCTGGCCGTCGGCTGCAACACTGCGCAACGCCGTGAGAACTCCCGCGCGGCGCCGGCCTCAGGCCAGACCGTCGTCGCCGGTTGCGCGACCTGCATCTTCGAGATGGAGGGTGTCTCGGGCTGCGTACTGGCGGTTGAGATCGACAGCAAACACTACCTGGTCAACGGCAGCGACATCGACGATCACGGCGACGCGCACGAGCCGCGCGGCCTCTGCAACAGCGCTCGCGACGCTTTGGTGGAAGGTACGATCGAGGGCGATCGCTTCGTCGCCGACCGCTTCGAGCTGAAGCCCCACGGTGCGGCCCTTCAAAGACCGTAATGTTTTCGACAACAAGAGAATGACCCGTTCTGGGTCAACCCTCACGACGCCCCAAAACGTCCCTGGCGGTGCGACGAGTTTCCGCGTCCCGCAATCCAGCCACGGACTCCCCAAAAAAAGCCCGCCGCAGTGTCCCGCGACGGGCTCATGGTTCAAGAAACAGTGGGTTGCCGGGTGTCGGATTGCTCCGGCACGCGCCGGCCGCGAACGGCCGGCCGAGGGTATGCTGACTTCCGTCATCCAGAGATCAAATCTCCGGAGTCCGGCAGTTCCTTAAGAAAGGAGGTGATCCAGCCGCAGGTTCCCCTACGGCTACCTTGTTACGACTTAGTCCCAGTCACCAGTCTTACCGTCGGCCGCCGCCTCCCGAGGGTTAGCTAAGCGGACTTCGGGTACTACCGGCTTCCATGACTTGACGGGCGGTGTGTACAAGGCTCAGGAACATATTCACCGCGTCATAGCTGATACGCGATTACTAGCGATTCCGACTTCATGGAGTCGAATTGCAGACTCCAATCCGAACTGGGGCGACTTTTTTGCGATTTGCTCCGCCTCGCGGCCTCGCGTCGCTCTGTAGTCGCCATTGTAGCACGTGTGCATCCCCGGGCATAAAGGCCACGATGACTTGACGTCGTCCCCACCTTCCTCCGGCTTGACGCCGGCAGTCCCGCTAGAGTCCCCGGCATTACCCGCTGGCAACTAACGGCAGGGGTTTCGCTCGTTAAGGGACTTAACCCGACACTTCACAGCACGAGCTGACGACAGCCGTGCAACACCTGTGCAAGTTTCACCCCGAAGGGCAGCCACCTCAGGTTATCCCCAAGAGGCATCCAAGCATGTCAAACCCGGGTAAGGTTCTTCGCGTTGCTTCGAATTAAGCCACATGCTCCACCGCTTGTGTGAGCCCCCGTCAATTCCTTTGAGTTTTAGCCTTGCGGCCGTACTCCCCAGGCGGCACACTTAGCACTTTTGCTACGGCTCGGACGCCGTCAGAGACTCCCGAACCTAGTGTGCATCGTTTACGGCGTGGACTACCAGGGTATCTAATCCTGTTTGCTCCCCACGCTTTCGGGCCTCAGCGTCAGAATCGGCCCAGTGCCCCGCTTTCGCCTCTGGCGTTCCTCTAGATATCTACGCATTTCACCGCTCCACCTAGAGTTCCAGGCACCTCTACCGACCTCAAGCCCGGCAGTTTGCCCCGCAGTTCCTCGGTTGAGCCGAGGGATTTCACGAGACACTTGCCGGGCCGCCTACACCCGCTTTAAGCCCAATAATTCCGAACAACGCTTGCCTCCTCCGTCTTACCGCGGCTGCTGGCACGGAGTTAGCCGAGACTTCCTCAAGGTCTGCTCAACGCGGGAGGCTATTAACCTCCTTTGCTTGCTAAACCTCAACAGCAGTTTACACCCCGAAGGGCTTCCTCCTGCACGCGGCATTGCTGGGTCAGGCTTGCGCCCATTGCCCAATATTCGTTACTGCAGCCACCCGTAGGTGTCCGGGCAGTGTCTCAGTCCCGATGAGGCGGGTCACGCTCTCACGCCCGCTACCCGTCGCAGCCTTGGTGAGCCGTTACCTCACCAACAAGCTGATAGGACATGGGCCGCTCCCAGATCGGCAGGTCCCGAAGGATCCCCACCTTTGGTCGGCAGACCATGCGATCCGCCGACGTTATCAGGTATTAGCAGCACTTTCGCAAAGGGATTGCTCCCGCTGTTATCCCTGATTCCGGGGTACGTTACCCATGCATTACTCTCCCTTTCGCCACTCACCGCCCGATGCAAGCACCAGACGGTTCGTACGACTTGCATGTCTTAGCCATGCCGCCAGCGTTCGTTCTGAGCCAGGATCAAACTCTTCAATTTTTGTTTGACGATCACGGACGCGAACGCCCGCGATACAGTCTGGCTGAAAGGCTCAAACACTTGCGTCTGCAAACGAGAGTGTTTGAGCTGACGCCCGTCGCAAAAAAACGACGCGCGCCGGTCCGGAACCCCTCACGGGGCTCCATCCTTCTCGGTCGCCCGGACTCAAATGCAGATGCCCGGACGCCGTCACACTCTCGCGGCATTACCCACTGTTCACTTGTCAAAGATCGATCCGCCCTTCTCGGCGGGTCCCGCATGGTAACCGTTTCGGACCCGCTTGCAAGCCCAGGAGGCGAGAAAGATGGAAAAATTCCCCCTCGCGACTAGCACCGCCCCAGCGGCCCGCGAATCGCGCCGCATGGCATACTTATCGGACGCTTTCCCAGGCCCCCCCCGCAAAATCCGCACGCCCGCCCCGCTCGGGCCCATTATCCGGCAAAAATGCGTACGATAGCGATCCCGGCAATCCAAGTCCGCTCACCGCGCCATGTCCAGCACGTCCAGAACAAATGCGTACTCGAACGCCAGCTCTTTCAGTCGATCGTAGCGCCCCGACGCACCGCCGTGCCCGGCCCCCATGTTCGTCCGCAGCAGCAGCCGATTGTCGTCCGTTTTGAACGCCCGCAACTTGGCGCACCATTTGGCCGGCTCCCAATACTGCACGCGCGGGTCGTTGAGGCCCGCCGTGATCAGGATGTTCGGATAGGCCTGGGCCGTCACGTTGTCGTACGGCGAATAGCTCAACATGTACTCGTAGTAAACCTTATCGTTCGGATTCCCCCATTCTTCGTATTCGATCACCGTCAGCGGGATGGTCGGATCGAGCATGGTATTCATCACGTCGACGAAGGGCACCTGCGCCACGACGGCCTTGAACAGGTCGGGCCGCATATTGATCACCGCCCCCATCAACAAGCCGCCGGCGCTGCCACCCATGATCGCGAGCCGGTTGCTTGACGTGTACTTCTCGGCAATGAGGTACTCCGCACAGTCGATGAAGTCCGTGAAGGTGTTCTTCTTGTTGAGGAACTTGCCGTCTTCGTACCACGGCCGACCCATTTCCCCGCCGCCGCGAACGTGTGCGAGCGCGTAGGTGACGCCGCGCTCGAGCAGGCTCAGCCGCCGGGAGCTGAATCCGGGCTCGCTGCTGGCGCCGTACGAACCATAGCCGTATAGCAGCATCGGAGCATTACCGTCGCGGACGAACCCGCGCTTGTAGACCATCGAGACGGAAATCTTCGTCCCGTCTCGGGCGGTCGCGACGACTCGCTCCGCGGCGTAATGAGACGCGTCGAAGCCCCCCAGCACAATGTCCTGCTTTTTCAACTCGCGCGTCCGGGTCTTCACGTTGTAATCGAACACGGATTGCGGCGTGACCAGTGATTCGTACGTGAACCGCAGCGTGTCCGTGCGATACTCGCGATTCTCCCCGACCCGCGCGACGTACACGGGCTCGGAATACTCCAGGTTATGTTCCCGTCCGCTCTCCGAGTCACAGATCCGGATCGTGCGCAGCCCGTCCCTGCGTTCCGAAACCGCGAGGAAATTCTCGAATGCGTCGACGCCGTCGATCTTCACCGCCGGGTCGTGCGCGATGAACTCGGTCCAGTTTTCCTTGCCCGGGCTGTGGACCGGGGCGCGCATCACCTTGAAATTGAGCGCGTTGTCGTTGGTCACGATGTAGAACG
>JACZRH010000172.1 GCA_022574815.1 Planctomycetota bacterium
CCGCCCTGATGGCCGCTAGTCGTCGGTCCGCACGGATTTGAGAGCTTTGGCGCGATCCTGGAGAAGCTGCGGCGTCACCATCCGGGTGCCCAGAGATACATGAAACGCGGTGAGTCTCCGCGCAGCCAATTCGGCAGATTGATGTTAATCAGGCTCACGTGCGCCGGCTCGGCGCCGCGACCCGCATAGTAGTTGGGCTGGTAGTCGGCGGGCCGCCCGTATTGCACGATGACCACTTTGGCGTCCGCGATGCCGGCCGCTTCTTTCGCCGTCGCGATCGCGTCCGGCAGCGTGCCGATCGCGTCGATCAGGCCGTTCTCCACGGCTTCGGCGGCATAATATACTCGGCCATCGGCCAGCTCGCGCAGCCGTTCGTCGCTCAGGTTCGTCCGCGAGCGGGCGACGACCTCCAGGAAACCCTCGTACATCCGGTCGATGATGCCCTGAAACACGCGGCGGTCCGCCGGGGTCATCTCGCGGAACGGCGAGCCCGCGTCTTTCATCGCCGCGCTCTTGAAGACGTTCGTGCGGACGCCGAGCTTTTGCATCGTCCCGGTGATCTCGGGCAGGATCATGATCACGCCGATGCTGCCGGTCACGGTCGTCGGATGCGCGAGAATGCGGTCGGCGGCGCAGGCGACGTAGTAGCCGCCGGACGCGGCGACGTCGAGCATGCAGGCGATCACGGGCTTCTTGGTGCGCTCGCGAAAGCTCATTACCTCGCGGTACATCAGGTCGCTGGCGGTGACGCCGCCGCCGGGCGAGTTGATTCGCAAGACGACGGCCTTGACGCGTTTGTCGGCGGCGGCCTTGTCGAGCTTTTCCTTGAAGAGCGAGACCGGGTTTTCGCCGACGGCGCCGAGCAGCGAGCTGCTGCGCCGGTTGCTCAGGACGCCGTCGAGGTCGATCAGCGCTATGCGTTTGTGGGCCCAGATGCTGTCGCGTTGCAGCACGCGCTCTTTGAGCTCGCGGCCGGCCGGTACGGGGGTGATGAGGAAGGACATGGGGGCGCAGGCGGTCAGCAGGAGCGGCAAAATTGCGAATAACGAATTACGAATAACGAATTTGGGATGCCGATCGGGAATGCGTGCGATTGACGGCGCGGTATTCGCGGGTTGGTTCAGTCTTCGTGATTGTGTGGGCACGGCCTATACTCCCATCATGGAGATTGTTCGGAGCGGGTTGCGATGATACACGTCCCCGAGGCGGAGTTCGACCGGGCCGTGGAACAGGCGTTGGCGGATTTACCGGTGGAGTTTCGACCGTATCTCGAGAACGTCGTCATCGAGGTCCGCCCGCGGCCGGACCGGGCCCTGATGGCGCGCTACGACGTTCCGGACGACGTGCTGGGGCTGTACGCGGGCTGCCCGCTGGAGGAGAAGTCGCTGGCGCCCGCGGGGACTTCGCTGCCGGACCGCATCTTCATTTTTCGCGACATTCTCTGCGGGATGTGCGAATCACGCGCCGAGCTGGTCGAGGAGATCCGCATCACGGTTCTACACGAAATCGGACATCATTTTGGAATGGACGAGGATCGGCTCGAGGCGTTAGGGTACGATTAGAATAGCGAATTACGAATTGCGCATAACGAATTCTGCGCGGGCTTTCAGAAGCTGGGTGCGCGGGAGGCGAGGATGACGCCGAACCTAGCGAGTCGTGCCGACCTTTCGAGATGCGAGCCTCGCAGGTTCTCGGCGGTCGCGGCGCGCGGGGGCGGGGTGTTGCTGGTGCTTTGGGCAGGCCTCGCCGCGTTCGCGCAGAGCGAGTCGAAGGGCGGCGGTGGCAACGAGCAAGACGCCAAGCCGATTGCGGCGCAGAACACAGATTCGCAGCGCGCCATCTCGCAGCGCGTCTTGCGGAGCGGAGCGCGGTACCTGATCGCCTCGCAGGAAGAGAGCGGGGCCTGGTATTCGCAGGCCGGGCCGGGCGTCACCTGCCTGGTGCTCAAGGCCCTGATCCAGGAACCGTCCGTCGGGCCGAAGCACGCGGCCGTGCGGCGCGGGCTCGAGTTCGTCGCGAAGTTCCAGCGCGACGACGGCGGGTTCTACTCCGCCGAGGGATTGCTCAGGAACTACGAAACCTGCGTGGCGTTGTCGTTGTTCGCGCTGCTCGATGAGCCCGCGTACAAGAAACGCGCCGCCGCGGCGCAGAAGTTTCTCAAAGACGGCCAATGGGACGAGAGCGAGGGCAAGTCGATTGACGATCCGTGGTACGGCGGCGCGGGCTACGGGCGGCACAAGCGGCCCGACCTGTCGAACACGCAGATGTTGCTCGAGGCCCTGCACGACAGCGGGCTGCCGAAGGACGACCCGTTCTACAAGAAGGCGCTCGTGTTTATTCAGCGCTCCCAGATGCTTACGGAGTCCAACGATCAGCCCTTCGCAAATGGCTCTATCGACGGCGGGTTCATCTACACGCCCGCAAACAACGGCGAGAGCAAGGCGGGTACGCACGAAGTGAACGGCCGCATCGAGCTGCGCAGCTACGGCTCGATGACCTACGCCGGCTTCAAGAGCATGCTCTACGCCGGCGTCGAGCGTGACGACCCGCGCGTCAAAGCCGCCCTCGACTGGATCGGCCGCTATTGGACGCTGGATTTCAACCCGAACATGCCGCAGAAACAGTCGCGGGAAGGTTTGTATTACTACTACCACGTCTTCGCCCGGGCGCTGGCGGCCTGGAACGAAGAGACGGTCAAGGACCAGATCGGCCGCGAGCACCACTGGCGGCGCGAGCTGGTCGAAAAACTCGCGAAGCTGCAGCGCAAGGACGGAAGCTGGGTCAACGAGGCCGACCGCTGGATGGAGGGCCATCCGGCGCTCACGACGGCCTATGCCATGCTCGCACTGCAGGCGGCGTTTCCGTAGCGGCGCGAGCCGCGCGAAAGGCGTCAACGTATGCGACACCGCTACATCCAATTCAACGGCCGCAAGTTCAAGTTCCAGAACGACCTGGGGCTTTCGGCGGACTTCGTCGACTTCATCCTCGCGTACGGCGACGAGGCGCTGCGCGCTCTCAAGCAGTTCGAACAGGACCCCGAACTCTCGGACATGCTCAAGGAGCTGCTCGATCAGGGGTTGCTCCAGAAGCTCAAGGGCCGTTGGCGGCTGACCCCGCGGGCGATCAACGCCATGCAGCGCAAGGCGCTGATGGAGGTCTTCGCGCAGCTCGAGAAGGGCACGCGCGAGGGGCACCTGTCGCCCGAGCGTGGCTCGAGCGGCGAGCGCATCGAGGGGACCCGGCCGTTCGAGTTCGGCGATCCGGTGAGCGAGATCGATCTGTCGGCCACGCTGAAGAACGCGCTTCGGCGGCAAGCTGGTGCGGAAGGGATCGAGGGATCGAGGGATCGAGGGATCGAGAGAAGGAGCGGGCCGGGCGGATCGTTGACCCGGGCTGCAAAGAAGCTGCTGCCGTTGCGAATTCGCGAGCAGGACTTCGAGTTGTTCAACGCCGAGTCGCGGACGAGTTGCAGCAGCGTTCTGTTGCTCGACATGTCGGGCTCGATGGCGCGCTTCGGGCGGTTTCTGCAAGCCAAGAAGTGCGCGATGGCGCTTTATGCGCTCATCAAGCAGCAGTATGCGCTGGACACGGTCGATTTGGTCGGTTTCGCTTCCGGGGCCGAGGACATTCGCGAAGAGCAGCTGCCGCTCTTGATGCCCAAGCCGGTCACGATGTACGACCCGGTCATCAACCTGCGCGTGCCGATCCAGCGGCTGGACGAGGCGCCGCAGCACTTCACCAACCTGCACATGGGGCTGCTGAAGGCCAAGCGGATTCTGGCTCGCCGCGGCGGCGACAACAAGCTGATCTTCATCATCACCGACGGGCAGCCGACGGCGCACGTGCGCGGCGATTACGTGTACCTGCTCTATCCGCCGAACGAGGCCAGCCACGTCGCGACCTTGAAAGAGGCGTTGCTGATCGCGCGGAGCGGCGTGCGGATCTGCACGTTCGCGTTGACGGACGATTATTGGGACATGGATTGGCTGGGGTTCGTCGACCAGCTCGGCCGGCTGACGCGCGGCGTGACGTTCCACTGCACGAGCGGCGACCTGACGTCCTGCGTTATGGAATCCTATCTTTCGGGCCGCCGGAAAAAGACCTTCATTGCGTGAGCGTAGCGGTTGACGAACCGCCAAGCGCCCCCTTCCGGGCGGTTTGGGTTCCGGGTGTGCATTGAGTGTGGGCGGGCAGGGTTCAGGATGTGGCACCGGCGCTGGTCAAGTGGATGTCAGCGGAGGCGACCGTCCACGAGCGTGTCGGGTCGATGACCCGACCTACACGCCTGGATTCAGTGTGTGCCACCCGGTCCGGTCGCTCTTATGCCCCGAGTAACTTGCTCTTCTGAGTTTGAAACTCCTCATCCGTGAGTATCCCGCGATCGCGCAGATCAGCGAGACGTTCGAGTTGAGAAGCGAGATCGGCGCCCGAAGTGCCGGCAGAACTTCGGTTTCTTCCTTCGGCGCGTTTCAGGGCATCGCGAGCACGATTCACCGCCTCGACAAACGGTCTGACCGTTTTCTTCATCACACGCCTGATTTCCATGTGAGAGGCGCCATCCCAGATACCAATGCTCCCGAAAATCATTCCAGTTGTCTGCTCGATTGAGTTGATTCTCTCAAGCGGCGTCTCCCGCTGCTTCAAACCATAGATCATTCCTTTGTCGAGGAACACAACGCGCTTCTCGGTGCAGACAATCAGCCATGTGTTGCCGTCCATCATGCCGGATGTAAGCGCCAGAATCGTTTCGTCCTCTGTCAGGATGTTTGGGAGGTACTTGATTTCCTTCTTTGTTCCGAAGGTGTCAACCTCGCCGAGGGCTTTGATCTGCTGCTGGATTTGCGTGAGTGTGAGGTGGCCACTTTCAAGCGGCGCAACCGAAGGTGAGGACTGACGATCGGGTGGAAGCGACCGACGAAGCGCGACGCTGCTAACCATTATGTTGCGCCGGTTTGCGATCGTCTCGGCGTCCACTTCATCCCGAGCGTCGACGATAATCTCGACGTCCTCCCCCGTTTCCCTGTCCGCGCCTACGATCTGAAACTTCACTGGGCGGCTCCTCCCGGAACAGTCCGTGGGCAGACGGCACGATCACGCGCCGATCGTCGCGCTGACCGCCTGGGACCACAGTGCCCGGTCGTCATTTGCGCTTGCTTTCGCGCTTCGAAGCGGCCCAAACGCGCTTTAGCTCCGTGTTCCAATATGTGTCTTCGTCGGGGCCTGTATAAACTCCCAAGTCACGCGCCAGCGTAAAGAAGCCCTTGCCGGGTTTGTTCCCCTCGTGAGATATCACCACGAGGGACAGCAGAGGACGCCCTAGCGCATGTTCGTGTTGGGATACTTCCCCGAGCAATCGACCGATCTCGGCGCGATCGGGTGGAAGCGACATGTCGAGATTCACCAGTGGCGCGATCTCCCTGTAGTAGACGCACTTCTGGGCGGAGGCCACTTCGATGAGCCGTTCGTACAGGCGCCGGTTCACACCTTGCTCCCTCACGCCCCGATCGTCGCGCTGGCCGTCTCGCTCCTTGGGCCGGTCTCGCCGCGCGTGGACTCCCAGCGCAGCATGTAATGGGCGACCTTGTTCGCGTCGGCGCCCATGTACGGCGCCAGATACGGCGTGCGCGTGTCGGCCGCCAGGAAAGTCCGTTCGCTCGGGTCGGCCGGGGGCGTAACGCGTCGCGACGTGCCCCAAGAATCTCGGCGTTCGAGACCGATCGCTTGCAGCACGATTCCGGATTCGCCGGTCGTCGTCGGAATGCAGTTCGTCGATGGGCCTGCAAACCCCGCTGGTTCGCTCAAAGGCTGTCGTCCGACCCGCGAAGTGTCGCATTCCAGCCGTTCGGAGCGGAATATAACACATTGCGTACTCCTGATCCAGACCCATTCACGCGAGATCGGCGGCTTTCGTGTCGCAGGTCGAGTGGGCAAAGCCGCGGTTCCGCCCTTCTACGGCGAGCGAGGCGCCAGCCGGGTGGCATGCCCAAGCCGAAGGCGCGGGCATGGACACGCCGACCTGAGAACGTGCCCGCGCTGCGCTTGCGCATGGCACCCGGCTCTTACCGCCCGCTGCGGCGCGTGCCCGGGCTGTCGGGTTGCGGCGACAATTCTGCGTAGAATTTCTAGACTTTCTCCGCAAGCGTGCTATGCTTGGGGTATACGCGGAGCGGCCGGGCGGCCGCGACGCCCGACAGGCCACACGCTCTTGTGGAGATGGATCGCGTGCTCAAGCAAACCGGACAACGCGCCGCGCAATTCTTGCAACGATTGGGGTCGCTGCTGGCCGGTCAGGCGCCGACCGGGCGGAACGGGCGCGGGTCGCAAATCATCGTGCCGCGGCGGGAGGACTCCTTTCATTCGCATCCGAGCGTGGGGCTGACGCCGTCGAAGGTGTTGGCGTTTTTGCACGCCGCCGACGCCGGGTCGCCGCAGATGCAGTTCGAGCTGTTTAACGAGATGTTGCAGAAGTGGCCGCGGCTGGCCGCGGTGGAAAACACGCGGCGGCTGGCGCTGACGGGGCTCGACTGGGAAATCACGGCGGCGGATGGCTCGGCCGAGTCGCAGGCGGGCGGCCAGGCGGATGAGGTGGTCGAGTATTGCCGCGCGTCACTGGCGGCGCTCGGGCGTTTTCGCGACACGCTCGACCACCTGGCCAACGCGATGGGGTACGGGATCAGCGTCGCGGAGTTGGTGTGGGACAACGGGCGGCTGGTCGACGTCGTGCCCGTGCCGTACTCGCGGCTGTTCGCCGACCCGAACGAGCCGTGGCGGCTGCGGGTGTTGACGGAAGAGCAGCCGAGCAACGGGGTCGCGCTGGACGAGCAGCCTTTCAAGTGGGCCGTCCACAAGCCTCGGCCGCGGCCGGGGCGGCACTTCGAGGCGGGTCTGCTGCGGGCGTCGGTGCTGCTGTACGTGGCGCAGAACCTGAGCTTCAAGGACTGGCTGATCTTTTCGCAGATCGCGGGGATGCCGGTGCGCGTGGCGAAGTTCGAGCCGGGCACGCCGGAGTCGGACAAGACGCAACTGCTGAAGATGCTCGAGTCGCTGGGGACCGACGCGGTGGCGGTGTTCAGCAAGA
The DNA here is from genome assembly GCA_022574815.1 of Planctomycetota bacterium. Lineage (GTDB taxonomy): Bacteria > Planctomycetota > Phycisphaerae > UBA1845 > Fen-1342 > JACZRH01. The sequence goes on from JACZRH010000172.1 coordinate 7,079, forward strand.
ACGTCGAGCTGCAATTCATCGAAGCGTCGCGGACCGGCGACCGGCCCTATCTGCCGCTTCAGGATTACTGCAATACCGAAGTGACAATCCTGTGGCTCGGGCAGAGCTTGACGACGGACATCGGGGACAAGGGGTCGCGGGCGGCGGCGGAAGTACACGACCGCGTGCGCGAAGACCTGCTGGTGGACGACATCGCCGACGAGGGGCAGACGCTGGTGCGGGATCTGTTGACGCCGATGGTGCGGGCGCGCTTCGGGGCGGAGGCGGCGGTGCCGCGTTTCGGGCGGTCGCTGATTCAATCGGTGGACACGAAAGTGTTGGCGGACACGCTGGCGGTGGCGATCAACGATCTGGGACTGGCGGTGCCGAAGCGGTGGGTACACCGGTCGCTTGGGATTCCCGAGCCGGACGCGCGCGAGCCGGTGCTGGCGGGGAGGGCGCCGAGATGAGCGCGGCAAAGCAAACCAGCAAGAACGGGCGGGCCGCGAAGCCGGCGCCGGCGCCGGATGGCGTTGCGGCCGAGCTCGCGGTGCGGCGGGCCGAAGCGAGCGACGAGATTCCGCTGGGGTTCTTTTTCGACACGGTGCTGCGCAAGGACTACTTCGTGCGGCGCGGGCAGCTCAACGACATTCTCAACGGCAAGTACCACCAGGTGCATGTGGCGGAGATCGACACGGTGCTGGTGGGCGTGGCGATCACGACGCGCGGGTCGCGGCTGGTGAATGCCCTCGTTCATCCGGCTTGAGTACCTCACAAGCGGCAAGAAGAGCACGGGCATATGCAAAGCCAGCGAGCCGAATCCAATCGGGAGTGATGCGAAACAACCAGCATACTAGGAGGAGTAGGTTCAGGATGCTGGCGACGACCGCCGCCGGAGGAGCTGGGTCAGAAAGCCGAACTACTACAGCGACGATAGACGCGACAAGGCCAATGACAGCAACAATCAACCCCGACGGCTTCATGCCCCAGAGGTTTCGGCGAAACCCGTAGCTGACCACTTCCTTGAACACTAAGGGGAACCGCCGCTTGTCGCGGGTGCTTTCGCGCAAGAACCGGCCGCACGATTCGTAAATCTGGTCGGCAGCGAGGGGGCTGGCCTTCTCTTTCCTGGCCGACGGCATTTCAATGCCCGGGATGAGCACGCCGAGCTTCTTGTGATAGCGCGTCTTGGTGTTGGTATCGAGCGTAGTGTCGCCGTGGCGAAGTAATTGGGTTGTGGGCATGCCGCCCCATCGCTCAAACAGCCACGGCTCTTTGTTCTTGCCCTGGTCGCGGCCGAGCTCCGTAAGCAAGGCGGTAAGACCGCAAGGTGTCGCGACTCCAAGGAGCAGCCCCCATCCCGCGAATTTCTCGGGAAACCATGCGATCACGGCAAAGCCGAAAGGGAGATAATGCAGCAGCACCGGCCAAAGGCGCGCCTTTAGCGAATAGGTGTCGATGTTCACTGGTTCTTCTTTAGATTCCAGCCGCCCGCTTTCTTGAGGGTGAGCTTCATGTTGCCGTTCTGGTCGGTGCGGTAGAGTTTGTTGCCGTTACTGGAGCCGCTGCTGTGCTTTTTGTAGAGGCGGATGGCGTCCGAATTTGGCAGGCCGTCGGTGTTGCGGCCGACCGAGAGCAGCGTCATGTCGGGCTTGATCTTCCTCATGTGGGCTTCGTACTCGTTGCTCGGAGGGTCGTTGAAGAACGTGTCCGAGCCGTGGTGAGCCCCGAGCAGGATGTCGGCACTGAGCTTGGCATCCGCGTAATTGGGAAGAATCTTGTCTCTCCAGGGGACGTGCGTGGTATCGGCGGCGAGGAGAGCGGAGCCGCCGTATTCGATTTTCACCACGATGCTCTGATCGTTGGCTCCACTGAGCCCGTCCCCCTTGCCGTTCATCCAGCGGACCGTTACGTCACCAACGTCCTGTTTCGTTCGAGGCTTGATAACTCTGCTTCCAAGCTGCCGTCGCAGGTCCATGTATTCGCGGTATTGTGGGGAGTCGGTCGTTGTGCCCGGCACGTCCGCGTCCCAGATTTCTCCGATGGGGTACTTCTTGTGGACCTTCTTGACGCCACGCATGTGGTCCGCATCCCGGTGTGAGCAAACGAACGCGTGAAAACGGGTCCGGCCGTTCATCGCTTTCCTTACATAACGGAAGACGGCGTCCTCGTTGTCCTCGGTGATGTTACAGTCGTACAGCCAAGTGGTCCCGTCAGGGAACCGAAGAAGCGTCATGTTTCCTAAACCAACGTCGATAAAGTGCAGTTCCATGGTGACCGCCATCCGTGCTACATGGAAGAACAGTGTGACGTTCCGCGCCACATCGGGGACCCCAGATAGGGGAGTATGACATTTGCAGGCGGTGGCCTTCGCCAGTGGCCGAACGCCCGCGGGCACAATCAGCGCCTAGCCGCAGTTATTTCCCCTTTGGCTTCCTTTTCGCTTTGTCGATCTGGGCAAGCGCCGAGCCTGCCGCGCTCTTGGACGCCTTGCTGGTCCGCTTGTCGCGGAGCGTCTTCGACGCTGCGGTTGCGGCCTTCTTGCCTGTGGTCTCCTTTGGAGACTTGCTCTGCGTCAAGGCGCTTCCCGCAGCGCTCTTCGAGGGCTTACCTGTACTCTTGGAGCGCAGGACCTTCGACGCCGAGGTGGCCGCCTTCTTGCGGGTTTGTTTGGATTTTGCCATTGCTGATTTCTCCATAATTGGCAGCGTAGCGCCCCAGTCCGTCGGGGGCCTCCGGTATTGTATCGATCCGCACGAACACGCGAGCGAATTGCATGGCGCGCGTTCAAGTGAGTCTCTAGCACACCCCGTGCCAGGGACCCCAATATCGTCCTAACCTTCATTGGCGAGCTGAACAGCGGCCGTCTGCTGGAATGGCAATGGCCGGGCGGGCAATAAACAGTGCCGCTTTGGCAGTCGGTCGTTATACTATGCCAGTTGGCGTGCCAGATCGGCAGTGCCAAGCTCACCGTTTCGTCAACGGGGACCGTGCCCTACGCCTGGCAGCGCCACGAATCGGCTCCGCCAGTCGCCCCAGTGCCGTTGGTGCGCGAAAACGGGTCG
>JACZRH010000173.1 GCA_022574815.1 Planctomycetota bacterium
CCATGAAGACATCCTCCACGGCGGGGGAGTTCCGTCCCCAGACCTTACCGGCTATGCATCGGAAGAATGGCTCACCGGGATCATCGCCCATGCCGGTGATTCCAAGTACTTCGGCGAGCGCAACGACGGGATGCCCGAGTTTCGCAAGCAGCTTCGGCCGGAAGAGATCCAACTGCTCGTCGATTGGATGCGCGGGCAATGGCCCCGCCCCGTTCAAGAAACTCAAGAGGGGCCGTAGATTGGCGAGACTCTTGCAGACACCGTAGAAGCTGAGCAAGATGAGGCAAAGGTCTCCGAAGAGGATTGACAAATCACCGGAGCCTCCTAAAACTACAACTAAGAACAAGCCGGAATGGAAAATCGCAGACCTCTCGATCCACGTTCCCGAAGGGTTGGAATTTGAGGAAGGAGAAAAACCACGATGCAGTGGAGAATTGCGCTGGTCCTGGCTCTGGCAGCAATCGGAACGCTTGGCGTCGCCAGCCACAGCTACGGCGGCAAGTTCACCCCAGGAATCAACATTGGCGACAAGGGGCCAAGCTGGATCGATTTGATCGGGACCGACGACAAAAGGCACGATTTAGACGAATACAAGGATGCAAAGCTGGTGGTTGTGATCTTTATCACCAACTCGTGCCCCGAATCCCGGGCCTACGAGGACCGAATCATTTCTTTAGCGAAGGACTATCAAGAGAAGGGCGTGCAGGTCGTCGGCATTAACGTGAACAACCTGCCCGACGACCGGCTGGACAAAATGAAGCTTCGTGCCGAAGAAAAAGGGTTCAATTTTCCGTATCTTTATGATCCGTCGCAGAAAATCGCCCGGGCGTATCGCGCGCGCGTCACACCCCACGTCTACGTGCTCGACAACAAGCGAACGATCGCATACATGGGTGCGATCGACGACAACGCGCGTAAACCGAAGAGGCACTACCTGCGCGATGCCGTTGATTCACTGCTCGCCGGAGAGAAACCAGAGATTTTCGGCGAGGACGTTCCACCAAGAGATCCTCTTTGTAGTGAGCAATGGGAAACTCCCATCCCGGAGATCGAAGCGCATAGGAATAGCGAACGCAGAAATTGTATCAACACCGGTTCTGTTCGGCTTGCGTGTGCCCTCGGCGAGAATGGTGCGGGCCGCGATCGGCAGCTCTGCCAAACGAAGCCGGGCCCCGGGCGGCAGACCCAGCGCTTCGGCCGATTCGCGGATGGATGGTGAAATGTCGCGCAACCCCGTGAAAGTGTTGCGCACGATCGGCAGCAGGCTGTACAGGAACAGCGCGACGATCGCCGGCGCCGGGCCGATCCCCTGAAGGCCGATGTACTGCATCGGCCGAATCAACAGCACCAGCAGCGCGATCGCCGGTATGGTCTGGATGATCCCGAGGATCGCGAGAATGACCTGCCCGGCGTTCGGCCGCTTGGCGGCCAGGATTCCGAGCGGGACCGACAGCACGATCGCGGCGGCCAAGGAAACGGACACCAGAAACAGGTGCTGCACGGTGTATTTCCAGATGAGCCGAGCGGCCGACTCTTCCGCCGCCACCCCCGTGCCGACCCCCAACTGCTGCCGAGCGAACATCGCAGCGGCGCTTGATTCGGAGACCCCGTCCAACTCCACGCGGGCGTTCATCGCGATCATCGCGTCGCCGTCGATTGCGCCTTCGACGCGCAGCAGGGCGTCGACCACGTGGGCAGCTCGCCGCTGCAGGTCGGCGCGGTAGAGCCAGACGGCCTGGTAGGCCGGGAAGTGGGCGAGGTCGTCCTCGAGCGCCCGCAGCGTGTACTTGAGGATTTTCGCATCGGTCGAATAAAGGTCCGTGACTTGGATCGCGTCGCTGTTCAAGGCGCTGTAGGCCAGGGCGTGCTCGAGCCCGCGCACGTCGCGTTGCGGCAGGCGGTAGCGTTTGCGCAGGCTGGGCCAGCCGTCGCCGCGATCCATGAACTCGTTGCTGAAGCCGATGCGCAGGTCGGGGTGCTGCTTCAGATCTGAAATGGTGCGGATCGCGAGCTGCTCGGCGAGGGCCTCGCGCATGCCGATCGCGTAGGTGTTGTTAAACCCGAGCGGGCGGCTCATGATAATTCCGTGTTCGGCCAGCGCGGCGCGGATTTCGGCGTCGCTGCGAAGGCCCCGCCCGGCCAGGATCTCCTGGCTGATCGTGCCCGTGTATTCCGGGTAGACGTCTACCTCGCCGGCCAGCAGCGCCGACCACAGCAGCCGCGTGCCGCCGAACTCGCGCTTGTGGACCGCCTGCGCGCCGGCGTGGCGCGCGAGTTGTGCGCCGAGCTCCCCGAGGATGACCGACTCGGTGAAGGACTTCGAGCCGACGGTCAGGCGCACGCCATCGTCGCCGAACGCGAAGCCGCCGGCCGCGGCCAGCCCCAAGACTCGTACAAGCCAGCGCGTCACCGCGCGGTCTCGCGCAACCAGGCGGCGCTGCCGCGCTGAGCGTTGATGAACTTCGACACGAACGGGTCGGCCGGTGAGTCGATCAGATCTTCGAGCGCACCGCGTTGCACGACGCTGCCGGCGCGCATCAGGACGATCACGTCGCCGAAATAGGCGGCCTCACCCATGTCGTGCGTAACCATGACCACGGTTTTTTTGAGCGTTTGGAAAATGCGGCGCAGGTCGGTCTGCAACTCGGAGCGGATCATCGGGTCCAGGGCGGCGAGTGGCTCGTCGAGCAATAGCGCTTGCGGGTCGAGCATCAAGGCCCGCATCAGACTGACGCGCTGCCGCTGGCCGCCGGAGAGCTGCGCCGGGTAGCGTTCGAGCGCGTCCGGCGGAAAGCGCGTCAGCTCGACGAGTTCGTCCAGGCGGGCCTGCACGTCGTGCTCGCGTTGCCCCAGATAGCGGGCCATCAGCGTGACGTTGCCGCGCGCGGTCAGGTGCGGAAACAGCCCGCCATCCTGAATCACATAGCCCATTCGCCGCCGCAGTGTGAGCACGTTTTGCGGCGTGATCGCGGCGCCTTCGAAGCGCACGTCGCCGGCGTCCGGCTTGATCAGCCCGATCATCAGCCGCAACAGCGTCGATTTGCCGCAACCGCTCGGGCCGATCAGCAGGGTGCTGCGCCCGGGAGGGATCGCGAGATCGATTCGGTGAACGGCCCGCGTCGGTCCGAACTTCTTGGCGACCGCCCGCAACTCGAAGACGGGGCCGGCGGAGCTCACGAAACGCCCGCGCTTTCACGCAGCAACTCGCCGCGCAGATCGGCGCACAACAAGCGGTGGAAGAGGTGCTCGCCGGCCTCTCGCCGCACCGACAACCGCCCGACGTCATAGGCGCGCGATGCAAGCCCGCGCTGCACCGATTCGCAGATCGCGCTGTCCTCTTCCTGCACGCGCTCCGCGACCGCGATGCTTTGCCGGTTGCGATCGCCGTCTGCGGCGTCCGTGTCTGCAAAATAGAAGTCGAAAATGACGCGTGTGCGGTCGACCGCGAGCGGCACCGCGATGTTGATATCCATAAGGCCTTCGTACCAGTTGATCATCAGGTTGGGGTATTGCCAGAAGTAATACGCCGCTGCGCCGCCGCGCACGGTGGCGGTCTGCCGGTCGGCGTGGTCGGTCGTAATCGGGCTGGATTGGAGGCAGAAGCGGTCTTCGATTTCGATCGTGTAGTCCTTGTAGCTGAGCACGCTGCCCAGGCCCTTGTGGATGTGGGGGAGGTGGTAGCCGCCGTCGAAGTAGTTGTCGACGAACACCTTCCAATTGCACTTCAGCTCGTACGTCTTTCGCTCGACGAATTTCAGCGATCCGAGCCCGAGCGGGGCGACACGTTCGACCAAGCCGCCCAGGAACGTTTTCAGCGGCGGCGCGTCCGCATCCAGGCACACGAATACGAAATGCTCCCAGCTCTCGACGCGAAGCGGCGTGAGCCCCGCCGCCGCGCGGTCGAAACCCTCCACGCCGTCGAAGTCCGGCGTGCCGCGCAGCTCGCCTTCGAGGGAATAGGTCCAGCCGTGATAGGGGCAGCGCAGCACCTTGGCGCAGCCTTCGGGTTGGGTCGCGACCTCGGCCGCGTGATGGCTGCAAACGTTGTGAAAGCCCCGCAAGACGCCATCGCGGCCGCGTACCACGACGACGGGCTCGCCGGCAAGGTCGGCGGTGACGTACTGCCCCGCGGCGCGCAACGGATCGGTCCGCGCCGCGACCAGCCAGGTCCGCCCGAAGACGGCCCGTTGTTCGAGGCGGTAGACATCCGGGCTCGTATACCAGGCGCTGGGGGGTGTCGTCGCGCGACCGAGCTTCGCCGCGGGATCATACGCATCGATCGTTTCCCGGAGCGTCGGCTTCAGCACGCGTTCAATCCCAGTCTCGATTCCAGGCGGCCCACGGCCCGTATTGTGTACGTTCGAGCGCCGAAACGATAGTGTGCCGGCGGGCGTCGCGGACCGCCGCAAGCGATCCCAGGGCCACAAGAGCGTCGAGCGGCGCAGCGCGGTGCAACACTGTGGGGAACATCGGCTCCCCGCCGGTACGATGCGTTTCTTTCAAACCGCCAAGTCGGCGATGCTCTGCTGTTGCGCACCTCCCTGAACCGTCCGCGAGCCGTGGCGCTTGCGTGATGGCTGTTGTCTGAGCACATTCCCCACCGGAAAGGGAAGTATTCCAGCGCACCAGGGGAAAGGGAGGTGGCGGTGAGTCCCGGGACACTACCAGAGCAATGGCCACTGGCCGGCGGCGCCTTGGTCGTCGAGGACGAACCCATCTTTCGCGAGACCGTTTGCAGTCAATTGGCGGCCATCGGCTGCACGTGCTTCCAGGCGGAATCGTACACGGACGCACTGCGTGTGCTCGAGCGCGAACGCGGTATCGACTTCGTGCTGCTCGACCACCCCTCGCCCAGCGAGAACATTCCAGCGTGAACCACCCGGCGACACCTCGGACAACGCGCGGAGAACGCGCTCAGTCGATGTACCCCAGACTGCGCAATCGGTCGATCTGCTCCGGCGTGAGTGCTCTGACGTGCGGCCCACCCATTTTCTTGCGGCCGGCCACGAAGCCCGCCCGATTGTCGAGGGGCATGTCATACTCCGTGACCACGAAAGCAAGCTCGGTTCGGCGGACCTCGGCCACCAGTTGGGCGAGTTGGGTGGCCAGCTTTCGGTGGGTTTCGTTCCAGGGGTCCACGTTGATGGGGTGTTGCTCGAGCCGATCCTGCGCCAGGTCGAAGAAAAACCGGCCGAGTGGCTGGTGCGTTTTCACGTCATACTGCTCGATCAGCTTTTGGGAAGCCGTGCGAATGGCGTAGAAATCCGGGTGACTCTGCCACGGCGACGCAACCGCGGGGAATTCGAGCAGCAGGGCTCGGTCGGCCGCGGGTGCGGCCCCTTTCAGGACCCCCAGCAAGCTCCGCCCGTCAAGCATCCCGGCGTGCTCGATATCCAAGAGCGCCGCGACGGTCGGTAGCAGGTCCATCGGCGAGGCCAGCCCGCCGACTCGCCGCGGCGCGGGGGCCTGCGCGCCGTTCGCACCGTTGGGCAGCCGAATGGCCAGCGGCACGCGCGTCGTTTCGTCCATGACGTGGCCGTGGTGCTCGAAAAACGTGCCGTGTTCGCCGAAGGCCTCGCCGTGGTCGGCGGTGAAGACGACGAACGCATCGTCCCAGAGTCGCTTGGCTTTGAGCTGCTCGATCAGGATCCCCAGCGCTTCGTCGGCGTACCGAATCTCGGCGTCGTAGGCGTCCAGGTATTCGTGGAAGTTCAGCACGCCGGGTTTTCGGTTGTAGACGGGGATGTCTTCGAGTCGCAGCATCCGCTGTTGATCGGTGGCGTACAGCGCGCGAAAGCGTTTGGGCGGTTCGTACGGGCCGTGCGGGTCGATGAGATTGATGAACAAGAAGAACGGTTGCGGCGGGTCGGACTCCAGCCAGGCCAGGATCGACCGCAGCGTGCGGGCCGCGACGCGTTCGTAGTTGGCCTGATAGGTCTCGAGATCCTCGAGCCGGTCGTCGTAGACGTCGAAGCCCTGATCGCAGCCGCTCAACTCACCGATTAAGACGAAATTGCTGACAAACGCGGCGGTGTGATAGCCGGCCTCTTTGAGCATCTCCGGCAGCGTCACCAAGTCGTCGTGCAGCACCATGAAGTTCGAGCGCACGCCATGGCGAAACGGGTACAGCCCGGTCAGCATCGAGCTGTAGCTCGGGCGGGTCGAGCCGCGCGGCACGACGGCCTGATCGAAGACGACCGCCGTGTCGAAGAAGGCCTCGATCGCCGGCATGGTGTTTCGCTCGTACCCGTAGCGCGCCAGGTGGTCGGCCCGCAGGGTGTCCACCGTCAGCACGATGATGTTGGGCAGGTCTTTCTTCTGCGTGGCGGCCTTCGGCGGTCCGGAGGACGGCCGATCTGCTCCGCTTCCGCAGCCCGCGATCGCAAGTGCGATGCAGGTCGCCGCCGACAGATGGACGCCACGAGCGCCGCGCACGGGTTGCCTCCGAATGATGCAGCCGAGTGGGGATCGCACGCGTAGCATATGGTCCACTCCTTGCGCTGCACAGCAGCGGGGCGGCAACGCGACCCAAGCCCCCCGCCGCGCGCGCCGGCAGGTCACCTTGCGAAGCGGATCGGATGTTGGGATGCTGTTCCCGAAACGCCATGCGGCGCAACAGCAGGGCCGCGCGAGCTTGCGGCGGATGGGCGCCAAGAACGATCAAAGGAAACAAGGCCATGGCGAAAAAGCGTGCAGCCGGCAAGACCGCCGGTATCAGCGACGCCGCCGTCAGGAACGCCACCGGTAAGACCTGGGCGCAGTGGTTCGAGGTGCTCGATGCCGCGGGGGCTCGGGCGATGAACCACCGGGACATCGCCGCCCTGCTTCAGGTCGATCACGCGGATTTGGGTGGCTGGTGGAGCCAGATGGTGACGGTCGGCTACGAGCAGGCCCGCGGGTTACGGAAGAAACACCAGAAGCCCGAAGGATTCTCGATCAGCGGCAGCAAGACCGTCGGCGTCCCGGTGGCGGAGTTGTTCCGGGCCTGGAAAGACAAGCGCCGCCGCACGCGCTGGCTCGGGAGTGTGGACCTGCGCGTCCGCAAGTCCACACCCGAGAAATCCATGCGGCTCACCTGGAGTGACGGGCGGACGAACGTCAATGTCAATTTCTACGCCAGAGGCGCCGGCAAGAGCCAAGTGACGCTTCAGCACGAAAAGCTGCCGAGCGCAAGCGCGGCCGAGCGCCTGAAGAAACACTGGCGCGAGCGGCTGTGTGAGCTCAAGTCGGTCCTCGAATCCTGACAGCGCGCCCGATTCGGCATGTTCCCTCGCGGGCGTACCGCGCCGAATCATGCCATAGCCAGATTGACCTCGCGAGTCGATCAGGCGAGTCCGAACGGAAAGCCGACGGCACCGAGGTGGGGCCAACACCTGCGATCCCCCGTGTCGCCGTCTTTGGCGCGCTCGTGACCTGCGATAATCGTGCTTGAATTGGGCGGATTTCGTATAGAATTCAAGGAAGACGGCGTGCCGGCTGGAGCCGGCCGCGCGGGGTTTTCAGGAGGCCGTCGTGCGCTCACGCCGCCTGGGTTTGCTGGTCGTACTAACGTCGCTTCTCGCGTTGCCCGCGTTGGCGCAGGTTCACCGCCCGCTGCGACGCGCCCGCTCGGAGAACAAACGCTTCGTCCTGAGAGTCGAGCGCGGGCGCGAAACGCGCAAGGAGCGCATGGTCTGGACGACAAAGCTGGTGAACGAAATCGCGCCGGTCCGCGCTTTTGTCCGCAACGACGGGCGTTTCGTCGTCACGCTCGATGAATTTCGTCGCGGCGGCGCCCGGCATGCGCTCGTGGTCTACGGCGCAGACGGAAAGCTCGTCAGGGAGTTCGGCTTGGCCGACTTGCTCGTTCGCGCCGATTGGAAACATGTCAAGGTGCGCAAGCGCGACATCGAATGGCTGACCGGGGCGCGGTTCGCGTTCGAGCAGAAGCCGGCGCAATTCGTCATCAAGTCGCGCTGGGGCCGCCAAATTCGCATCGACCTCGAGCGGCCGCGCGTGGCCAGCACGAGCCGACCCGCCGAGCACACGAAGCTGCCGCCCGAGGCGATCGCGTGGCTCGAGGCGTCCGGCGCCTCCGAGGCGTTCGCGGACCTTTCAGACGAGGAATTCGCGCGCCTGTTCGACGAGCTCGTGCGGCTCATCGAGGAACAGGTCGCGGCGGGCGGCGAGTTGACCGGCGACCGATTCGCCCAACTCGTCGACCTGGCAGGACAGCGTCTCGAGGTAGAGAGCCGAAGCGCGGACGCCGCCAGGGCGCTCGCCGAAGGCCTCTCGGGAGAAGGCGCGTCGGGCGGCGCGCTCGCCGACCTGCACGAGTCCGCGGACATCGATGAAGACCTCGACACCCCGGTCGGCGCCGGCAACAGCTCCCTGACCGGTGTTGCCGTCCCCGAGCCGAATCCGGCCGACCCAATCGATTACCTGGCGTGGTTCAACGAGCAATCCGTAACCGACGGCGAAGGCGCCGGCCCGAACTTTCAGGCCGCGCGGGATGCGTTCGTCCCGTGGCAACCTCCGGACGGCGATGACGACCGGGACCTCCACAGCGAAGCGATGCACGGCGACCCCGACGCGCTCAGGTCCCCCGAGATTATCGCGTGGTTGGAGGCCAATCGCGAGGCCGCGGCGCATTTTCGGGCGGGAGCGCAATTCGAGTTCCGAGGATCTCCGCGGGATTCCGCGGATGGGACCTTGCTCGGGATTCTCCTGCCGCATCTCGCGCCGACCCGTTCGATCGCCAAGATGATGGTGATCGAGGGCAAACGCTTGGAGGTCGAAGGGCACGGCAACGAAGCCATGACGACCTACCTGGATACTCTCGCAAGTGGGGCGAAGGTGAGTCATGGACCGACGCTGATTGAAAACCTCGTCGGCCTGGCGATTCAGAACCTCGCCTCGGGCTTCATGCTCGATTCATTCGAGGGACCCGCGGCCGAGACCATCGACTACATCGCACTCGCCGAGCGGATCGAGGAAGCCTACCTGCCGGCGCGGCCGATGGCCGAGTCGCTGCAGTTCGAGCGGGCGATGATCCTGGACGTTGTGCAACGAGCCTTTCGGTGGAATTCCCAAACCGGCCATTACGAAGTCGATCCCGATGGACTTCGGGTCGCGCAATCGGCATTCGGCTCGGAGAACGAGGACCCCCTCGGCCAGATCGGACTGGGTCTGGCGCTCGGCGCGATCGGCTTCGAAGAAACGCGCGACGCAACCAACGACCATTATGACGAGCTGAGCGATGGCTTTTCGCGGCCATACCCGGAAGGAATCGTCATCTTCGAGGACATCGACCGGCGGCTCGAAGATCAAAGTCGGTGGGCACTCCTCGGCGGGGGGAATCCTCTGCTGCAAGCGCTGCTCCCGGCGCTCAGCCGCGTCTACAAGACGGAGACGCGCGCCGAAGCGCGACGCCGCGCGACGATTTTGACGGCGAATCTGATGGCCTACCGCCAACGCTACGGCATATTCCCCGACTCGCTCGACGTATTCGCCGAAAAGCACTTCGCGATCGACCCGTTCTCCGAAGAGCGTTTCGTTTATCGCCGGGAGGACGACGGCTTCGTGCTCTATTCCCTGGGTGAAGACATCGAGGACGATGGCGGCGAGCGCGGCCCCGTGGGTACGGGCAAGGATTTGGTGTTTTGGCCGCGCGAAAAGAAGTAGGGCTTGCCGAGGGTCAGGGTTCAGGGTTCGGGGGTAATAGCGATACGGCGTTTGAACGCGATCTGGTAGATCGCTCGGCCTTCCTTCAGATACTTGATCTCGAAGTTCGTCGCCACGCGCGAGGCCTCGACGCCGAAATCAGCGTCGTCAAAAGGCGTTTCGACGAGCCCGGGGTGTTGCCGCAATACGTCCGTGATGCACGCGAAATAAGCCGCGTGGTCGGTCTGCACGGCCCAGTGCCCGTCTTCGACGAGACATGCGACCGCCGCGTCGACGAAGGGTTTTTGAAACAGCCGCCGCTTGTGGT
>JACZRH010000174.1 GCA_022574815.1 Planctomycetota bacterium
GTATCGACGCGCGGCAGCCCGAGCCCGTCCAGCCAGTCGGACAGCCCGCTGTCGCTCGGCAGGTCGACCCGCACGAACATCCCTTCGTTCAGCGCGAGCCAGTGGCTGATCAGCGCCTGCGCGCGCAGCGCATCGGGCGCGATCACCGGCCCGATCACGTGGCCCGGGCCAAAGCGGCGGAACAGCGCGAAGCCGAGCAGCTCGCCGTCGCGATCGAGCGCGATGCCGTTCGCGACGTCGAGCAGTGCGTCGATCACCGCGCCGCGTTCGTAGCCGGCCGCGCGCGACGCGAGCGCGGCGAGGCGCGGCCCGTCGTTGGTGCCGAGCGGGCGCAGGCGCTCGCCGGGCGGCAGCGAGATCAGCGGCGGCCGGAACGCCGCGCCCTGATGCTGGTTGATCGTATCGATCGGCGCGAAGCCGAACGCCGCGTACAGCGGCTCGCGTCCCGGCATCGCATGCAGAATGACGGTGCGGGGGCCGAAGTCGTCGAGCGCGCGGGCGAGGAGCGCGCGCTCGATGCCGGCGCCCGCGCGCTCGGGCGACACGATCAGCATGCCGAGCGCCGCGTGCGATTCGCCGAGGCGCCAGCCCAGCGCGGTCCCCACGACGCCGGTCTCGTCTTCGGCCACGATGCCGCCGCCGAGCTGGAGCACGAAGCGCCAGTCCTCGAGCCGGTGCGGCCACTTGACCGCCTCCGACAGCCGATGGGCGGCGGGCAGGTCGGTGTCGGCGAACGGGCGATAGGTGAGCGTGCGGGAAGGGTTGAGGTCGGACACGCCGGACTCCGGATGGGTGGAAATGACGCAGTCACTCTGCCAGCGCGGGTGCGGCGCGGATAGGACGATTCGCCTGTTTTCCGGCGGGGACGGGCCCGCCCGCGAGATCGACGCAAACCCGTTCGATCGACGCGGACGAACGCGCGGATCGTGCCGGCGCGGCCGGTCAATCCCGCCACTCGTGCTGTGCGAACAGCACTACGATGAATGCACGGCGGCGCTGCCGCCTGCCGGCGGGCCGCGCTGACAGGCGAGCCCGCTGCGGCAGCGCGGCGCCCACCGGCCGGCCCTGCCGCGCCGCGCCCGATCGCGCCGCAGATCGTGCTGCATGCGGCGGGCAACTTGCGGCGATTGTGCGTTTTGAGCGGCGCCGAACGATGCGCGAACGACTTTTTGCCCTGATTCAATTTCGTTGAACCCAGCCCATCCCCGGCCGTGCCGGGGCTTCACACCGACAGGACCCGACCATGATCCAGTTTGAACCGAAGTACATCACCTTCGACTGCTACGGCACGCTGACCCATTTCCGGATGGCCGAGACGGCGCGCGAAATCTACGCGGACCGGCTGTCGCCGGCGACGATGGAGGCCTTCGTGCGCGCATTCGCCGCCTATCGGCTCGACGAGGTGCTGGGCGCATGGAAGCCGTATCGCGACGTGGTCGTCAACTCGGTCCGTCGTACCTGCGCGCGGCTCGGCGTGACGTTCGACGAAGCCGAGGCCGAGCTGTTCTATCACGCAGTGCCGACCTGGGGCCCGCACCCGGACGTGCCGGCCGGGCTGTCGCGGCTGGCGTCGAAGTACAAGCTGGTGATCCTGTCGAACGCGATGGACGACCAGATCATGAGCAACGTCGACAAGCTCGGCGCGCCGTTCCATGCGGTGTTCACCGCGCAGCAGGCGCAGTCGTACAAGCCGCGCATGCAGGGCTTCGAATACATGTTCGACAAGCTCGGCTGCAAGCCGGAGGACGTGCTGCACGTGTCGTCGAGCCTGCGCTACGACCTGATGACGGCCGAGGATCTCGGGATCAGGCACAAGGCGTTCGTGAACCGCGGCCACGAGCCGGGCACGCCGTTCTACAACTATTACGAAGTGTCGGACATCGGCCAGCTCGCGACGCAACTCGGGCTGTAAGGCGCTGCGCCGGCCGATTCGTCGATCGGCGTGACGGGGCGGGACGGGACGCGGCCGCGATGCCGTCGCGTCCAATGCCACCCGTCGCGCGTTCGATCAGCGTACGAAACGAGGGTAATTACCGATATCGAGTCGTTCAAGACGGGGCCGCCCGGGCCGATATATGTACCGAACGGTTAATATTTCGAGGCCCCGCATGAAGTTGTCCACCAAACTGCTGATGCTCGTCGCCGCGGCGCTGCTCGGCGTCGTCCTGCTCGCCGCGTTGTCGCTGCACACGCTGCGCGACGCGCTGATCGACAGCCGCCGCGAAGAAATCGTCATGCTGCTGACCAAGGCCGAGCATCTGGTCGATTCGTATCGCGCGATGCAGACGAGCGGCACGCTCACGCAGGAGCAGGCACAGCAGCAGGCCAAGGCCGCGCTGGCGGCGCTCAATGCGAATTCGAAGAGCTACTTCTGGGTCACGACGTCCGACGGCGTCAACCTCGTCCACCCGAACGCGAAGTTCATCGGCACGCGCGCGAAAGGCAATCGCACGACCAGCGGCCTCACCGACAGCGAGGCGTACCGCGCGGGCATGGCGCAGTCGCATTTCGCGCTCGTCGACGTGCTGATCAAGCGCAGCCCCGACGCGGACCTGGAGCCGAAGCTGCAGGGCGTGGTCGCGATTCCCGACTGGGACTGGTGGATCGGCACGGGATTTTTCTACGACGACATCAACGCGGCGTTTGCCCGGCTCGCGACGGTGCTCGGCGCGATCACGCTCGTCATCGCCGCGGCGCTCGCGGCCATCGCATGGGGCGTGCTGCGCAGTGTCAGGCGCACGCTGGGCGGCGAGCCCGCGCATGCGACGCAGATCGCCGCCCGCATCGCCGCCGGCGAACTGGACGTGCAATTCGATACGGCGCACGCCACGCCCGGCAGCCTGCTCGTCGCGCTCGGCGACATGAAGGCGCGGCTGACCGACACCATCGCCGAAATCCAGACCACGACCCACTCGATCGCCACCGGCACCGGCGAGATCGCGCAAGGCAACCTGGACCTGTCGCAGCGCACGGAGCAGCAGGCCGCGTCGCTGCAGGAAACGGCCGCGAGCATGGAGCAGATGACGTCCACGGTCAAACAGAACGCGGACAACGCACGCCAGGCGAATGCGCTCGTGGGCCAGGCGAAGGAGGCGACCGAACTCGGCGGCGCCGCCGTGCAGGCGGTCGTCGAGACGATGCGGCAGATTTCGGACGGGTCGGTGCGGATCGCCGACATCACCGTCGTCATCGAAAGCATCGCGTTCCAGACCAACATTCTCGCGCTCAATGCCGCGGTGGAAGCCGCGCGGGCCGGCGAGGAGGGGCGCGGGTTCGCCGTCGTCGCATCGGAAGTCCGCTCGCTCGCGCAACGCAGACCGTCAGCAACGCTGCCAGCAACGCGATCGGGCCGAGGCACGCCAGGTATTGGAAATGATCAGCCACGAACGAAAACTGCATGAAGTAAACGTTCAGAAAGCCCAACGCCGGCATCAGCGTGCCGCCAAAGAAGAGCAGGGCGACGAGCGGTCCGCGGCCGATTTTGTCGCGCCACCAGGCTAGCGCCACCAGGAGGCCGCCCGCCATCAGGGGATAAAGGTATTGCCACCAGATGCTCGCGTCGATCTCCCAGCGTGGGTAGATGAAAGCCTGTCTGGCCGGCCAGATGAGCTTGGCGGCATAGAACCAGACCGCCCGTCCGGCGGTCAGACCGCGCTCGACAAACGTCAAGTCCCACATTGCTCCGCTCGCGCCGCGGCCCGTGCCGCTGAGGTCGTATTTCTCCATCCAGACGGTCAAGAGCCCCAGGCCGATTCCCACGACGAACAGCGGGATCAGTGGCACGACATTCCGTGGCCTGATGCGGCCGCGCTTCCACCAAATGAGCAGTAAAATCGCTGCCGGTAGCGACGCCGTAACGGTCTTGCTTAGGAGCCCGCCGAGGAATAGCACGAAGGTCAGCGTGTAAGAACGCCACCGCCATGTCGGTCTCAATTCGACGTCCAGCGGCGAGAAACGCAGATACGCCAGCAGCGCCAGCAGATAGAAGGCCCCAGACAGGACGTTCTTGCGCTCTGTGATCCAGGCCACCGACTCAACCTGCACCGGATGAAGCGCGAAGATCAGCGCGGCGAGCCAGGCCCCGGGCAGCCGCAGACGGCGCAGCACCAGCCAGACGAGCACGGCGTTCAGGGCGTGCAGGGCGATGTTGACGGCGTGGTATCCGAGCGGGGACTCGCCCCAGAGCTGGTATTCGACCCAGAAGGTCGTATGCACGAGCGGGTAATACTGCGCAACGGCACCGATCTCGAACCAGATGCGTCTCAGACCGTCGGCCGTGCGCAGCGTCTGGTTCTCGGTGACGTGGTCGTCGTCGTCCCAGATGAATCCGCCGCGCAGTGCCGGGGTATAGGCTGCCGCCGTGACAATGACGATCAGGCCGACGTGCCAAGTGGTCAGGCTGGAAGCGATCCGCGTCACGGTCGTATCGTACCCCATGCGGCCAGCGTTCGGCACGGTGCCTTCATCAACTCGGTCCGCAGGTGTGCCAGCCGTTCCTTCGCCAAGCGCAAGAAGCCTAGCTCTTCGAGTTGTTCGCGTACTTTTGCATTGCGGGTTCCTTAAGTAAGTGGCTCAGGTTTCGGTCGCCTGCCAGTCCATGGCGATGTCAGCGGCCCCGGACGCCGCCGAGCCGCAGACCGGCAAGAAGGAGCAGGCCACGCAATGGCGAATGAAACTACAAGGTCCCGGCGCCCCGGCCGAGCAACCGCCGGACGCCGCGGCAAGCAGATACCGCGCCGCACTAATCCGCGCAGTCGTACGACAAAACCGTGGACGTACTTGTCGCAGCCCGCTGTTGCGCGCGCACGGCGTTGCCCCGTGCGCGCACGTCCCGTGCTTTCCGATTTACCCCATCAGACGCCGCTAAATCTCCTACTCAAAAACGCCGAAACGAACTAGGTACAGCGGTGCCTTTCATCTCAAGGTTGGGGCGAGAGCGAAAGGACCGAACGACATGCACACGACGAAGCAGTCTCCGCTCGCCGCGATTCTCGCAGCACTTTCCTTTCTCGCGATTCTGACTGACCCCGCCCCGGGGCAGTGGCTGGAGTACCGATTCGAATTCAGCGGCGCCGACACCGGCGATCTGTTCGGACACGCCGTTGCGGTCGATGGGGATTTCGCCATTGTGGGTGCACCCGGCGACGATGAGATGGGCCAAAACGCCGGGGCGGCCTACGTCTTCGTCTCCGACGGGCCGAACGGGATTTGGGAGGAAGTCGCCAAGCTAACCGCCGAAGACCCGGGGCCGGGCCACGTATTCGGCTGGGCCGTGGCGATCAGTGGCGACTACGCCGTCGTCGGAGCCAAATGGGACGATTGGAATGGGCCCGGTTCCGGCTCGGCGTATGTGTTCTTCCGCAACTCGCGCGACGTTTGGGCGCAACAGGCCAAGCTCACGCCGAGCGATCCGAGCGGGACGGACCATTTTGGATTCAGTGTCGCCATGGATGGCCGGCTGATCGCCGTCGGTGCGGTCAATGCGGATCAGCCCAATGGCACGGTCGGGGCCGTGCACGTCTTCCGCCGATCGGGTTCGCGCTGGAGCGAGGAGGCCAAGCTGACGGCGACCGATTCGGATGCACGGTTCTTCGGATGGGCGGTGGCTGCTGAGGCGGACCGCGTTTTTGTGGGGGCGCCGTGGGGTCCACCCACGGGTCAGGGTTGGGCCGCCCGCGGCGCGGCGTATGTTTTCGAGCGTGAGGAAGGACACGACTGGGTTGAGCGTGCCAAGCTCATCGCCAGTGATGGACATTACTTCGCTTGGTTCGGGCTCGCCGTCTCGATGAGCGGGGACCGGCTCGTGTCCGGGGCGCCTTTGGCAATGGATCAGACCCGCTCTGGGGCCGCTTACATCTATGAATGGGACACGCCCGGTGGCGGTTGGGTCGAAACCAAGCTCGTGCCGCCGGACGGGGCCGATGGCGACTCGTTCGGCAATGCCGTGGCGCTGGACGGCGAGCGGCTCGTGGTGGCGTCGGCCAACGATGACGATGCCGGGACGAGCTCCGGGTCCGTGTACTTGTTCGACATTGAGGAAGGCGTGCGCTTCCAAACCAAGTTGACCGCCGCCGATGCCGCCCCGGGCGATCAGTTCGGCTGGTCTGTGAGCGCCAGCGGCGAATCGGTCCTGGTGGGTGCGTGGATGAACGACGCGCCCGGCCAGGATTCAGGCGCCGCATACCTGTACGCCCCTGGCGTTCTTGGCGATATGAACTGCGACGAAAGTGTGAACGGGGCGGACATCGACCCGTTTTTCATGGCCGTCGGCGATCCTCCGAGCTACTTGGCCGCCTATCCGAACTGCAACATCAACCATGCCGACGTCAACGGCGACGGGATCGTCAACGGCGCCGACATCGTGATGTTTCTGGAATGTGTCGGCAACGGCGGCTGCCCGTAGTGAGCCGACCCCCAAGCACGGCTTTCGGGTCTCGTTCCAGGCGCGGAACGCCCAATCGTCCACTATGATTCCGCTTGATGAACGCCGAACTATCCGATCTGTGTGTGCTCATTAGCGGCGCGTCCGGCGGGATCGGGCAAGCCACGGCGCGGGGGCTTGCGGCGGAAGGGGCCCGGTTGGTGCTGCACTGCCATCGGCAGCGTGAAGCGGCCGAACAGCTCCTCCAAAGCATTGACGCGCCAGGCCTTGTCGTTCAGGCGGATTTGCGCGAAGAAGCGCAGGCCGACCGGATGTTTGCCGATGCGCTCGCGTCGGTCCCGCGCATCGACGCTCTGATCGTCAACGCGGGAATCTGGATTGGCAAGCCGGCGCCGCTGCACCGGATGTCACTCGCGCAATGGCGCCAGACCCTGAACGCGGACCTGACGAGCGCGTTCCTGACGTGTCGCGCGTTTCTGCGGCACTTAGCCGCCGTGCCGCGCGAGACCGCCGCGATCGTCCTGGTCGGATCGACGGCCGCGCTGTTCGGCGAGGCCGACCATGCCGACTACGCCGCCGCCAAGGCCGGCTTGGTGTACGGGCTGACGCTGAGCCTCAAGAACGAGATCGTGCGGCTTGCACCGCGCGGGCGGGTGAACTGCGTTTGCCCCGGCTGGACGGACACGCCCATGGCCCAGCCCTACATGGCGGACCGGCTGGCGATGGAGCGGGTCTTCGCGACGGCGGCGTTGCGGAAAATCGCGACGCCGGAAGAGGTGGCCAACGCGATCGTGTTTCTCGCGTCGGACGCGCTGGCCGGGCACATCAGCGGGGCGATCGTCCCGGTGGCCGGCGGCCTGGAGGGGCGTCTTCTGCACGGTCCCTCGTCGCACTGAATCCCCGCGCGCCCATTCCGGCGCGACAATTCCCAACGGACCTGAGCCGCGGGCATCAGCCCGTGCGGCGCTCCGGACGGGCGCTGGTCGCATGATCGCGAACCGTTCCGCAGAAGAGCGCCAAGTGTTCGCGAATCGGCAATCCTAGCGCAAAACCTGCCGCGACATCATCTCTTCGATCACGCTCCGGCGATGTTGTGAAGCGACAACAGGCCCTCGCGAACCAAAGCGCCGTCGTCGGTCTCATGCCCGTAGGTCACGACGGTCGCCGCGTGTACCAGCGCGCGAAACCGCGCGAGTCGCCAGGTTGGGTTGCCGATCGGGCCGTAGGTTTCGCGGAACACGTCGCGGGCGGCGGGCGGCAGAAACCCGTGTGCGATCGACAAATCAATGGCGGGATGGCCCCAATGGGCAGCGGCAGCCTTCCAGCAATGTGCGGCAGCACTCGAATCTCGGCTTCGAGGAATTCGACGGCGATTTGCCGCCGCGGGAAGCGGAACACGAACGTCTCGTTGACGAGAAACGCGGTGTTGTCCCATCCGACGCCGAACGGTTCGATTCGGATGGGAGCCAGCTCGTCGAACTGCGCCTCGATCAGCGCTCGAGCGAGCGACTCGGGAACGGTGTGCTTGGGAGACCAGGGGCGGGTCATGTGGGGATTGCCTTGGCTCGCACGCGCTGCGAGCGGCGGCCTGCTTCAGCGTTTGAAGCTCCGCAGAAATTTCTGCACTTCGGGGACCGCGCCTTGATAGATCAGATACCCGTTGTACGGCTCGCGCTCGGTGGTCTCATCGATCACGGGCGTGAGCATGATCCGCTGCACCTCGGCCGGGTCGTCGGACTGACCCAGGACCCAGCAGAGCTTCATGTACGCGACCTCCGGCAGCATGTTCGCCGCCGGCTCGACGCCGAGACCCATGATCTCGCGGCCGGTTTCATAGACGTACATCTGCACGTAGCCCCACAGCGTCTGGACCGTCATGTAGATGTGAACGCCCTTCTCGATGGCCCGTCGCAAGGCCGGATAGAGCGGCTTGTTGACGTGCCCGAGGCCGGTGCCGGCGATGACGATGCCGCGGTAGCCCTTCTCCACCATCGCGTCAACCACGTCGGGCCGCATGTTCGGGTAGTAATAGAGGATCGTCACCATCTCCTCGAACGCCGTGTTGATTTTCACGTCGCGGTCGCGGCGGCGGCGGCGGTAGTCGTCGCGCAGGTAGGTGATGTTGTCGGCGGAGATCATGGCGAGCGGTACGTCGCCGATCGTGCGAAACGTGGAGCGGTAGCTCGAGTGCATCTTGCGGACGCGCGTCCCGCGGTGCAGCAGGCCGTACTGGTCCGAGGTCGGGCCGAACATGCAGACGGTGACCTCGGCCACGTCGCTCTCGGCGGCGGTCTTGACGGCGTGGATCAGATTGAAGGCGGCGTCCGACGAGGGGCGGTCGGACGAGCGCTGCGAGCCGACCATCACGATCGGGATCGGCGAGTCCTGAACCATGAAGCTCAGGATCGCGGCGGTGTGGTGCATGGTGTCCGTGCCGTGGCCGATGACGATCCCGTCGACGCCGCGGGCGATCTCCTCGCCGATGCGCTCGGCGAGGTGGATGTACTGCTGGGGCCCCATGTTCTCGCTGAAGACGCCGTAGAGCTTTTCGGTTCGCAGGTTGCAGAGGTCGGCGAGCTCGGGGACCGAGCCGTAGAGCTCGCCGGGAGAGAAGGCCGGGATGACGGCGCCGCTGCGGTAGTCGAGTCGGCTGGCGATGGTGCCGCCGGTGCCGAAGAGCATGACGTTGGGTTTGGCCGGGTCGATGGGGAACTCTTTTTCGGGGATCTTGTAGTGGGCCTCGCGGCGGCCCTTCGCGACGATGCGGGTGACGGTGTCGGCGGCGATTCCCACGTTGTAACCGCTGGCGAGTTTGAGGACGATGTGCTTGTCGTCCGCCGTCTCGGAGCGCGGCAGGATGAGTCCTTCGAAACGCCCCTGCGACGAGTCGAGATCGACGTCGCTCCAGACGCCGACGTCGTGGTGCTCGAGCACCGCCCGGGCGGGGCCGCGGTAGCCCTGGAGTGAGTCGGTAGTCGCGGTCATCGTATCGATCGGTTCTCAGTGGGCGCGGTCACGTCGTGATCAACTGATGCGCGTTTTCCAGTACCCGGGGCGACGACGAACATGCGCGACCGCCAGGACCCGTATTGCAGTTCCCGTCGTCCGATACACGATCATGTAGGGAAACCGGTGCAACAGGATTCGGCGGGTTCTCTGTTCATGGCTCGGCCAGCGCTCTGGAGAATCCAGGATCTGCGAGATTGCTCGGTCGAGTTCCCGTCCGAACAGTTCGGCAACGAGGGGATTCCGCTCCGCATACCAGTCGTAGGCCGCGTCGGCTTCGTCGATCGCCAGGGGATGAAGGTCAAGCGTCGGGCGCGCCATCGCGTCTTCTGAACATCTTGGGCCGGGCTTCGTCCCAGGGGATGGGCTTGACGGTACCGCTGTCGATCTCGTCGATTCGTCGATTGATTTCTTCCGCCCAAGCGGCTTCTGCGTCCGGATCGGACCCTGGATCGTGCCGAGATGGCCACCTTCATCGCCAGAGCCCTCGAGCTGGGGACCTGACGATGGACGCACTCA
>JACZRH010000175.1 GCA_022574815.1 Planctomycetota bacterium
TGGAATTCATGCGGCTTGAGCGATTGTCCCAGATCGAGGAAGACAACACGGGTGATCTGACACAACAGGAATGTCCTACTCCCAGCACGATCGTCTCAACCACCGCAGACCTATCTGGCTCGAACGGCAGCGGCCAGTCCAACGGCCACGCCAAGTCCAACGGCCACACCAAGGCGACACCGACCGGTGGCCCCGGCCAGAAGGTTGACTCGGCGGCACAGGTCGACAAAACATCATGAGCCCGATCAACGCATTTACGGTAGACGTCGAAGAGTACTTCCAAGTGTCGGCATTCGAGAAACACATTGCCCGAAGTCAGTGGGACCAGTACGAGAGCCGGGTCGTCGCCAGCACGCAGCGCATTCTACGCCAGTTGAATCGCCACGACGTGCGGGCCACGTTCTTCGTTCTCGGTTGGGTGGCCGACCGCTACCCACAGCTTGTCCACGAGATTTATCGCTCGGGCCACGAAATCGGCTCGCACAGCTACTGGCACCGACTGATCTACGACCTCTCGCCGGAGGAGTTTCGAGACGACCTGCGGCGATCTCGCGACGTCCTGGAAAACCTGATCGGAGCGCCGGTGATCGCCTACCGCGCTCCCAGTTTCTCTATCACCAAGCGTTCACTGTGGGCGTTAGACATCCTGATCGAAGAAGGGTTTCGTATCGATTCCAGCGTGTTCCCGATTCATCACGATCGATATGGGATTCCCGACGCCGAGAGGAGCATTCACATGCTTCAGACCACGGCTGGACAACTGTGGGAGTTTCCACCCTCGGTGGCCCGATTCGCCGGATTCAACCTGCCCATTTCCGGTGGCGGGTATTTCCGGCTCCTGCCCTACGCGGTGTTGCGCAAAGGGGTGCAGCAGCTCAACGACGAACGGCACTCGGCGACGATCTACGTGCATCCCTACGAATACAGCCCCAACGAGTTCGGCGCGTTTGATTACCCGATCTCCTGGAAGGTCCGTTTGCGCCAAGGGCTCGGCCGGCGGGGGTTCCCTTTCAAAGTGGACCGCATGTTCTCCGAATTTCGTTTCGGCGCCATGCGTGACGTCATCCAATCGATCGAAGACTGGCCCACGCATGAGTATCGTCTTTCTGACGGTTGAAGAGCGCCGGCAACCCTAAACCTCGCGTCGCCCGCGCAAGGCCTCCTCGAGCATCGAGCGGTTGGCGTGCTCGATGTGGCCGCCGGGGGCGATGCCGCGGGCCAGACGGGTGATCCGGACGCCGGTGCCTGCGAGCACGTTGGTAATGTGCAGCGCGGTGGCGTCGCCTTCGAGCGTGGGGTTGGTTGCCAGGACGATTTCGCTGACGCCGCCGGCCCGGACGCGTTTGACGAGCGCGTCGACGGTCAGGTGCTCGGGCTCGATGCCTTCGAGCGGGGCGATACGGCCCATCAGGACGTGATAGACGCCGCGGATCAGGCCGGTGCCTTCGAGGCTGATGAGGTCCTTGGGCTGCTCGACCACGACGATCTGGCCCGGATCGCGGTGCGGGTTGGCGCAGATGTTGCAGAGCTCGCGCTCGGCCAGATTGAAACAGCGCGAGCAGGGGCGGATGTTGTCCTTGGTCGCGCGGATGGCGTCGGCCAAGCCGAGCGCCTCGTCGCGGCTGGCCTTGAGCAGATGAAACGCGATCCGCTCCGCCGAGCGCGGCCCGACGCCGGGGAGCTTCTTGAACTCGTCGATCAAACGCTGCAATGGGCCGCTGAGCGGTGCTTCGGACACGCGGCTATCCCCGTTCGTTTGCGGTTAACCGCAGAGGCGCGGAGAGCGCAGAGGGCGCAGAGGAAAACTGATGAATCGGGATTCTGCGATGCGCAGCCTCCGGAAGGTTCATAGCAAACACCAAGACGATTCTCTGTGTTTTCTTTGTGCTCTCTGCGGCTTTGCGGTTACTTCATGCCTTCAAGCAGCTTGTCCATGTTCGGCAGCCCCATCCCGCCGCCGAGCGATTGCATTTCCTTCTGCATGCCCTCGCGACTGAGGCTGACGGCCGCGCGGACGGCGGCGACGGCGAGATCCTCGATCATCTCCACGTCGCCGCTCTCGATCAGCGCGGGCTCGAGCTTGAGCGAGATCAGATCGCCTCGGCCGTTGACCTCGGCGCGGGCCTGTCCGCCGCCGGCCTCGCCGACGTAGCGGGCGGCCTCCAAGCGGGTGTTCATCTCGGCCACGCCTTCCTTGATCTTGCCGGCGTTCTTGAGCAGATTCGCGAGTTGTCCCATCTGTCCGAACATGCGTCACTCCGTCGTGATTACCGGGTCGTATTCGGCTTCGACACTCGAACCTTCGGCCGCAACGGTCTCGATTCGGTCGACGCCCATCGGTATCCCGTCAAAGAGCTCGATCACCTGCCGCACAACCGGGTCTTTGAGAATCCGCTCTCGCTCCTCACCGTCGATCGGCGTCGTGCGAACCTGGGCGGTCGCCGCGGACGGTGCAGAATTGCCCGGCGCGGCTTCTATCGGCGTCTCGGGAGAAGCGTCGTGAACCGGCGAGCCGGCGGCCGAATCCGGGCCCGCCGGAGCGGAGGCTTCACCGGTGGAACCGACACTCGCGAGTTGTGTTTGGGGCACGCCGTTTGCGGATGAGCCCAACGTCGAGGATACCCCGCCGCCGGGGAGTCTCTGTCGGTCGGCCGCCTTGCGCACCGGCTCAGCTACGAGCGCGTCCGGGCTCTTTTTTTTTTCCGCCGAAGCGGTCGAGACAGCGGCGGGTCTGGCGCTGCCGCCCAGAAGCTGCTCGATCGGCGCCCATTCGCGCATCCGGGCAAAGCGCACCATCAAGGCGTCGGTCAACGCCCGCCCGGCGCCGCTGAAGCGCACGTTTCGGCGAAGCTGCTCGAGCATCGCGATCATCTGGACGTACTGCGATTCCTCGAACTGCGCCGAGAGACTCACGTATTCGTCGCGAGCCCCGGCGGGGATGTCGACGATCTCGGCGTCGGCCCCGCAGATGCGAATGTGCAGCAGCGTCCGGACCGTCGCGATCGCGTCGTTGCAGAACACCTCCAAGGCCCGACCGTGCGAGAGGATCTCGTCGACCGCCCTCAGAACCGCGCCGGCGTCACCCGCCGCCGCGTGCTTGAGCAGCGTCAGGATCTGCTCGTCCTGCGCCGGGGGCAGGATCTCGTCGAGCAGGTCGATGGTGAGTTTTTCGCCCGAGAGCGAGAGCAATTGATCGAGAATGCTGAGCGCGTCGCGCATCGAGCCGTTGGCCAGCCGGGCCACCCGCCGCAACACCGCCGGCTCGGCTTGGGCGCCTTCGTCTTTGGCGATCCCGGCGAGCCGCTCGGCGATCGCGTCGGGGCTGATGTTGCGAAAGTTGTAGCGCTGGCAGCGGCTCTGGATCGTCGCGGGGACCTTCTGAATCTCGGTCGTCGCGAGAATGAACTTCACGTGCTCGGGCGGCTCCTCGAGCGTCTTGAGCAGCGCGTTGAAGGCGCCGGTGCTGAGCATGTGGACTTCGTCGATGATGTAGATCTTGTACCGCGAGCGGGCCGGCCGGTACGCCGCGTTGCCGCGCAGCTCGCGGATGTTGTCGACGCCCGTGTTGCTGGCGGCGTCGATCTCGACCACGTCAATATCCTGCCCCTCACCGATCGCGATGCACGCGTCGCACTCGCAGCAGGGCTCGGTGGTGGGTGCGTCGGCGTTCAGGCAGTTGAGCGCCTTGGCGAGAATCCGCGCCATGCTGGTCTTGCCGACGCCGCGCGTCCCGGTGAACAGGAACCCGTGGTGGACGCGGTCGGCCTTGATCGCGTTGACGAGCGTGGTGGCAATCGGCTCCTGGCCGATGACTTCCTCGAAGTTTCGGCTGCGGTATTTTCGAGCGAGGACGGTATAGGCCAACGGAACTCCGTTCCGAATTCAGAATTGCGAATTACGAAGAACGAATTAGATTCGCCCGCCGAGCCGGCTTGAGGATTGGCACTGGCATCGACCGCACAAACTCGTTAATCCCAATTCGCAATTCGCTATTAACAAAGCGTCCCCGAGGCTCCCGCCAGGTAGACGATGCACGTGGGCCACGCCGGGTGGGCTGCTCCCGTCAAGGCCTGACCCGTTGTCCGACCGACGCACTGCACCGGCCCGACGTTCAACACCTCGGGGCACGCCCGCCATGCTAACGCCAGGCCGGGCGGCGTTCCAGTGGCCGCGGCAGACTGTGTTGGGTCCCTGTGCGTCAGAGCCACCCCGTCTCCAGGGCGGACGCCGTGAGGACGCGGCGGCTCCGTCGAACTGACGCATTACCCGTCGGCGGGAATGACCGCGGCGATGTTCAAGGGATCGCTTGGCTGTGGTAGCATGACCGCATCGGGGCACCGAACGACGCACCGGAGTCAGACCATGCGCCACCTTGCCGAAACGATCCGCATTGTGCCGGCGATGCTGCTGCTCAGCCCGCTGATTGCTGCGCTGCCCGCCGCGCGGGCGCAGGATACCGAGACGCTTGCGAAACTGGAGCGCCTGCACAAGCGGCTGGCCAAACCGGACAAAGTGATCTCCGTCGAGCAAGGCCGGGATGTGTTCGAGAAACTCTTTGAGATGGACGTGAGCCCCGCAACCGTCAAGCCGCGACATCGTCTGCTCGTGATCGAGATCGAGATCCTCGCGGCGCTCGCGGTCGGCGACGCGGCACGCGCCCAAGAGATGTTGCCGGACCTCGAAACGGCCCCCGACATCGCCGGCGCGCTGCGGCTCACGGCGCTGGTCGCCACCGTGGCCGGCGACGCCGGGGCCGGCTACGACGCGCTGACCAAGCTGCGCAAGCTGGTTGACGAAGAGGGACGGAAACGAATCTCGGCCCGGCGACACCGTTTCATGCGAGTCGGATTGCCGGTTCCCGAGCAGCCGTTGAAGACTACCGGCAGCGAGACCATCTCACTGGCCCGCCGCGACGGCAAGGCCCTGCTGCTCGATTTTTGGAAATCGCGGCAGAAGCGGACGGAAGCGGAGCACGCCGCCCTGGCGGCGGTCTACAAGCAATATGGAGGCGATCAGGAGTTCGAGTTGCTCGGCATCAACTCCGATCCCCGCGGGCGCCTTCGCCAAGCGCAAACCTACGCGCGGGAACACCATTACGTATGGAAACAGCACTACGAGCAGCGCTCGAGCGGCGCCCCCTTGACGCACAAAGCCTTCAAACTCGGATCGAAATCGGTGCAGATGATCATCGATCGCGACGGGGTCATCCGAGCGGTCGGCCTGATCACCGAACCCGCGTTTCAATACGCCCTGCGCGCAACCGTCGCCGAAGCGAACGGCGAGTATCCGTCGCTGATGCCGCGCACGCGTGACGGGCGCAAGTCCGACGCCGCCCGCGTCGCCCGTGAGCGGCGCCGCCAGGCCGAAGAGGCCAAGAATCCCCCGCCCAAGATGCTTCCCAGCGATCCGATAGCGGCGTCGCTGCTTCGTCAGGCGCGGTTGTATCTCAAGACGGGCAAGCGGACCCTGGCCCGGGAAATCTTCGAGCGGGTTGTTCGCGAGTATCCCGGCACGCCCGAGGCCAAGGACGCGGAATTCTGGCTGGAGCGACCCTGATAGGCGCGCCGTCTTGCGGTGCTCCGCCTTGGCCGATCTGGAGCACCTGCTACACTTGGCGCCATGGAACGCTTCACTCCCGACTTTGATCGCTTTCGCGCACTGGCCGCCGGGCACAATCGCGTGCCGGTCGTCGCCACCCTGATCTGCGACGAGCTCACCCCGGTCAGCGCCTTCGCGCGGCTGCAAGCGGGCGAGGAGCGCGCGTTTCTGCTCGAAAGCGTGATCGGCGGCGAAAAGATCGCGCGTTACTCGTTTCTGGGAGCCGGCCCGGCGCGCAGCTTTGAAGCGCGCGCCAATCGCGTGCGGATCGTGGACGGTCTCGCCGGCGGGGGCGATCCACCGAAGCGGCCGGAAGCGATGGAGACCACGACCGACGACCCGCTCCAATTGCTGGAGCAGCACCTGCAACAATACGATGCCGCCGAGCTGCCGGGTCTGCCGCGTTTTCTCGGCGGCGCCGTGGGCTACGCCGCGTACGACGTGGTCCGCTACAGCGAGAACCTGCCCGCTCCGCCGCCCGACGACCGCGGCTTGCCGGACGTGCTCTTCGACATCTACGAGACCATGGTGATCTTCGACCACGTACACAAGGTCGTGCTCGTCGTGTCGCACGCCGACGTTTCCGAGCGGCGAGGGCCGCTCGAGCCGGCCTACCGCGAAGCGTGTTCGCGCGTCGAGGCGACGATCGAGCGTTTGGCTGCACCGCTGGCGATGCGACCGGTGCGCGTGTCGCTGCCGGCCGATCCGCTCGACCGCTTCACGAGTAGCGTCGAGCGCTCGCACTACGAAGAGTCCGTCGAACGCTGCAAGGAATTCATCCGCGCCGGCGACATCTTTCAGGTCGTGCTTTCGCAGCGTCTGGAAGTGCTCACGCGGGCCGCGCCGTTCGACATCTACCGCGCCCTGCGCGTCATCAACCCATCCCCCTTCATGTTCTACCTCAAGTCCCCGGTCGTGACGCTCGTCGGAGCCAGCCCGGAAATCATGTGCCGCGTCGAGGACGGGGTCGTCACGAACCGCCCCCTGGCCGGGACGCGGCGGCGCGGACGGACGGATGCGGAAGACCGCCGCCTGCGCGACGAGCTACTGGCCGACCCGAAGGAGCGGGCCGAGCACGTGATGCTGGTGGACCTCGGGCGCAACGACGTTGGCCGCGTCGCCAAGCCGGGGACCGTCAAGCTCAGCGAGGTGATGACGGTCGAGTACTACAGCCACGTCATGCACATCAGCAGCAACGTGACCGGCGAGCTCGCGGAGGGTCGCACTGCGCTGGACGCCTTGCGGGCGGCGCTGCCGGTGGGGACCGTGAGCGGAGCGCCGAAGGTGCGGGCGATGCAGATCATCGACGAGCTCGAACCGACGCGTCGCGGGCCGTACGCTGGCGCCGTCGGCTACATCGATTTCGCCGGAAACATGGACACCTGCATCGCGCTGCGGACGCTGGTGATCCAACCGGCCCAAGACGGTGAGTTCCGCGCCTACGCGCAGGTCGGGGCCGGAATCGTCGCCGATTCGGTTCCGGCGCGCGAGTACGAAGAGACTCTGAACAAGGCCCAAGGCATGCTGTCCGCGATCGGAGTTGCCGAACAGTGCTTTCCAAGTCCGTAGAGCCGCCCGGCGATGAGCGCTCGCCTGCGCCCCGCCGCTGGGATCGCGCGGACGCCGTCGTGCTGCTGCTGCTGGTGGCGGCGCTAGTCGGGACCAGCTACTTGGCCCTGTGCGGGCCGTCGGTTCCCGGCTTTCGCGAAGACGACGGCGTGTATCTCGTGACGGCCCAGGCCCTCGCGGAGGGGCGCGGGTATCGGCACTTGCACCTGCCCGGAGAGCCGTACCAAACAAAATATCCCATTCTCTATCCGCTCGTGCTGTCGGGCGTCTGGCGGCTCCTGCCCGACTTCCCCGATAACCTCTGGGCCATGCGGGTCCTCAATGCACTGTTCGCCGGCGGTGCGGCGTGGCTCGCATATCGACTGGCGCGGCGCGTGTGGCGACTGCCGGCCGTGCTGGCCGGCAGCGGCATCTTGCTCGCGACCGTGAATCCCATCTGGACGGAGAAAATCCAGGAGACCATGTCCGAGCATTTGTACGCGCTCTTGTCGATGGCGGCGTTGCTGTTTGCGACCCAAGCGGCGGAACCCGGCCGGGCCGGACCCGCAGCACGCCGACGCGTCATTCTCGCACTGCTGGCCGGCCTGGCGGCGGGGGCCGCGGGCTTGGCCCGATCGATCGGCGTGACGCTCGTCGCCGCCATCCTGCCGAGCCTTCTGCTTCGTCGCAGTTGGCGGGCGGCGCTGGTCATGTTGCTCGCGGCCGCGATCCCGCTCGGCAGTTGGACCCTTTGGCGAAACGGCGCCGCGGCCGAGAATGCACAAATCCCCGAAACCGCGGCGTACGCCTACGATTTGGATTATAGCGCCTGGATTCCAAAGAACCTCGCCGATCTGGGATGGGTGGCGTGGCTCAACAGCGCCGCGATGGCATGCTCGCTCTTCGCCGACGTAGGCTACATTCCCTCGCGGTGGGCCAGCGAGGCCGTCAATTCGGGGGAGGCGCCTTTGCTCTACGCCTGCATGGTATCGCTCGTCGGGCTGTGCAGCTTCGGCCTTTTCGTGACGCTGCGCCGCTCGCAGCCGACCCTGCACTTCTACCTGGCGGCTTACCTGGGTTTGGTGTTGATCTGGCCGTTCACCCCGCCCACGCGGTTCTTCATCCCGCTGCTCCCTTTGCTCTGCACCGCGCTGCTGGTCGGGCTGTGTGGCGTCGCCTCGCTCTTCCTGCGGGCTGTTTCCGAACCCAGCGGAGCAAGTGCTCGAAAACGCCGCCGCGGGCGCGACCGCTCCTCGCCGCCCGCGACCCTGCCGCGCTGGTGGGACCAGCGTGCCAACGTCGTCGCCGTCCTGGTCGCGGTCCTGATCGGCGGGGCGTGGGTCCGGGCTTCGCTGGACCGCTCGCTGGGGGCTCGTTCGAGAAGGATCGCAAACATCGCGGCGCAGCGTGAGGACGCGGCCGAAATGGTGCGGACGCGCACCCCCGAAACGGCAGTCCTGACCGGCCAGCAAGGTTCGTTCTTCTATCTCGCGACCGGCCGCAAGTTCGTCCCGCTGCTCCCGCTGGACGACCCGTTTCGGACCTACTACACGCGCGACCGCAGCTTCGGAAAATGCGGCCGGGAAATGACGAACGACGAGATTCGCTTCTACCTCGCGCTCACCGAAAGTCGACAGATGCAATGCTACCGTGTGGCCGGCGTAACGCACGCGGTTTCATTTGCCGAGATGTTCCAACGCGCCGGGCCGACGTTCTGGTTGCGAAGTCGTTTTCCAGGAGCCTTTGAGTTAGTCGACGAAGTGGGGGCAGCCCACAAATACCGGCTGTACGAAATCGACACTCAGCAACCGTGATGTCGCTGCCCCCCGGCGTCACACCTCAAAGCCGGCGCCGCCCGCCCCCGCTATCGCCGGCGAAGAGCAAACAACCCGCCGGCCGCCAGCAGAATCAGGCTCGCCGGTTCGGGAATTACCGTGCCCCAGATCTGATACGCGAACTCGGTCACGATGGCGGTCGGAATGTTCTCCACCAAGGTCCATTCCGGAAAGCCGAAAAAGGCGCTCTGGAAGGCGCCAAAGGTCACGCCGTTCATTTGTCCCTCGCCGGTCGAAGCGACGAAGTTCCTTCCCAGGAACGCGTCGGCGACTCGCGTCGCGAAGTAATAGCGGCCCGGCTCCAGCTCGATTTCAAAGCCCTGCGCAAGGAGATCGATCGTGCCCTGATACGCCTCCGGAGCAATCGGAAAGCCCGAGGGGCCGAGCACTCGTACGCTGTATTCGAGATCGGCACTCGGGTTCCCCAGCGTGTTGAACTGATCGTCGAGGACGATGAAGTCCGCGACGGGATACGACTGACTGGGGTCGCGCACTCCGATCCAGCGAATCTCCTCGACCCTGACGCCCAACGGGAACTGCTGCTCCGAGAAGATCGCGTCGTCCGCCGTCCACGACTCCGTCACGATCGTCTGACGCTCGGAACTGCGGGCCGTGATACCATCGTAGCCGTCCGGCGGCGTTATGAAATTGTCCCAAAGCAATTCCCGCCCCTGTCCCTGAGCGGCGACGGTCGACAGCACCGCTGCGACGACCGTCACCACTACCTTATGCCTGTGCATGGTCCTGACTCCTTCTCCCGACGCCGCCCGTCATTCGCCTCTTTTGGGAATATCGGGTTTGGCCCCTCGGTCTCCTACGAACCCATTTCAGCGCGACGTTGGCGTGACCGTTTCGAACACAAAACGGTCGACTGCGTCTTTCACGGGTGCCAGCGAACGACATCCGTGCGTACGGACACAGC
>JACZRH010000176.1 GCA_022574815.1 Planctomycetota bacterium
CACGATCACGCTCTGCGCGATCGGCGTGGCGGTGGCGTTCATTTCCGATCGCGCCTGGTGGCAACGCGTAGTCATGATCGTGGCGTGCGTGCCGATCGCCGTGTTCTGCAACTTCATTCGCGTGACCACGACCTGTTGGCTCCACATCTTCGTGGGGCCCGAGTACGCCGAAGGAACGCCGCACACCGCCATGGGACTTCTGGTCTTTCTGTTGGCGTTCGGAATCTTCAGCGCGCTGGGCTGGGTGCTGAGCAACCTGACGGTGGACGATCCGGACCCCGAACCCGGGGTGCAGTAGGCCGCGGCGCCGCGCGACGCCGGGATGATGGGTAAGCCGATGTCGAACCCGACCACCATGAGCGAGGCCCCAGCCCATACCGGCCGCCGCCGCCCGGCTAACTCCCCCGCCGCCGCCGCCCGGGACGCGGCGGTCACTCGCGACCGCGGGTCCGCGGTGCGCTTTTACGTTTGCCTCGGCGTGCTGGTCGTCGCGGCGGCGTCGATGCAGACGGTGGCGGGGCTCCTGGGACAGTATTTTCGCAAGCAACCCGTGCCCTTGAAGAAGCCCTTACACCGCATGGACAAGTCCAAGCTGGCGCCCGAATACACGCTATACTACCTGCCCGCCAGGAACCTTTCGGAAGATGAAACTCAATCGCTCGGGACGCGCGAGTACATTCAATGGCGGCTGGTCGACCAGACCCGCCCGAGCGCTGCCGCGCCCTCGATCGCCAAACTGTTCATCACCTACTTCACCGGACAGCCGGACATGGTTCCGCACGTGCCCGACGAGTGTTATCTGGCCGGCGGGTATGACCCGGTTGGATCGCCGGAGACGATTGACGTGTTCGTTCCGCGCGCGGGGGCGCCCCAGGACAAAATCCCGGTGCGCGTGCTGACGTTCCAAACGCCGCAGCGCGGCGGCCTCGGGAGGCTCCAACTGCTGGCGAACGCACCCGAGACGGTCATGTACTTCTTTCACACGAACGGGTCCTACGCGACGACCCGCAACCAAGTCCGCGTGTCGCAGGCGAACCTTTGGGACCGCTATGCGTACTATGCCAAGATCGAAGTGACCTTTACGAATCGCAATCGGGAGGAGTCGATCGCCGCACTGGGGCCGTTGCTTCGCAAGGTCATGCCGATCTTGCTGAACGATCATTTTCAGGACTGGGAGGCCCTCACGGCCGAGGGGCGCGAGCCGCCGTCGGGCGGTTAGAGCAAGCGAGGAAGGACGACATCTGATGGCCCGCAAACGAGTCAACAAAAACCTGGTGGCGTTTCTGACGATGATGGGCATCGTGCTCTCCGTGCTGGTGGTCGGGATCGCGACCTATAAGGGAACGCAACGCTCGCCGGAAGTCTGGGCCGAGGCGGCCCGCGAAGCGGAGGCGGACGGGGATCGCGAGCAGGCCGTCCAACTCTACCAGAAAGCATACAACGTCGACCAACAAGTCAAGTACCTGATCGAGGCCTCGCGCTGCGCCTACGAGATCGGCGAGGTGGGCCGGTCGCTGGGAATCCTTCAGTTCGCTAGCGTACAGGAGCCCGACGACCTGCCGGTTCTCAACGCCTTCCTCGAACGCCTGTGGCAGTTGCACGATTACGGCCGGCCGCAATGGCGCCAAATGCGCGATCACGCGGACCGCATCCTCGCGGTTGACCCCGACCACGTGGGCGGGCTCTTGTGCGGTGCCCTGGCGCTCGACGCCCTGAAAGGCCAGGACACCGGCTACGCCCGCCGCTCGAAACAGGCCTTCCAACGCGCGCTGGAGCTCGGCGGGTCGCACACCCGCCTGATGCTGATCCGCGCGCAGCGCAAGTTGCGCGAGTCCGACCGGCTGTTCGCCGAGCGGCCGAGCGGGATCACGTCCGCCGCCCAAGCGCGCCAAGTCGAGGCGCTGCGGAATGAGGCGGTCGAGATACTGAGCGCGGGCCTCGAGGCCCATCCCAACCACTCGAAACTGCTGAGGGCCCTGGCCCGCACGCTGCTCTTCCTGGGACGCACCGGCGAGGCGCTCGACCGGCTCGCCGCGGGCGTGGAGGCCCGCCCCGACGACCCCGACCTGCGCGTGGCATTCGGTCGCCACCTGATGTTTCAATACGGCCGCGAGCTGTCGGAGAAGTCGCCGGCCGAGTTGAAAGAAATCCTGGAGCAGGCCCGCCGGCACTTTGCCGAGTCGGTGCGCCTGGATCCGGCGATGTACGAAGGCTACATTCGCTTGGGCCAGTTGATGCTGTACGAAATCGACGAGAGCGCGGATCCGGACGCGGACCGCAAACGCCGTTACCACGCGGCGCTGGCGTACCTGGACCAGGCGGTGACGGCGACGGTCGGGTTGCGCTCGATTCGCGCGGCGCTCCAGGACCGGGGCCGCATCGAGCTGCTGGGTGAGGCGTTCGAGACGGCGTTGCGCTATGCCCGCGAGACGACGGACCCGGCCCAAAAGGCCTTCGCGTTCGAACAAGCCGATCAGTTTCTACAAAAATCGGCGGCGCGCTACAAGGACTCGTATCGCACGCACTACATGCGCGGTCATTTGGCCTTGGCGCGAAAGGACACTCGCCGCGCGATCCAGTCCTTCCAGCTTGCCGAACAGAAGAACGACTTCGACTCGCGCATCAAACGGTTGACCTACGAGCAACTGTCGAACGTCTATTATGAAACCAAGAAGGAAGGTCTGGCGCTGCAATACGTCCAAAACGCGATCGAGGCCTACCAGAAAGAGGGGCTGGAGGTGCCCCTGCACCGTTGGCTCCTGAAGATCGACTTGCTCAATCGCAGCGGCCGAGAACAGGACGCGTTCGACCGCATTGCGGTGGTCCGTCGGGACCACCCCGACAACCCGGTGCTGATCCAGCTCGGCGCCGCGGCGCTCGCGCAGCTCGGGCGCCAAGCCGAGGCCGCCGAGTGGCTCGCCCAGCTCGGCGACGAGAACGCCAATGACAAGCTGATGATGCAGGCGCGGATGGCGGCCCGCGCAGAGGACTATCCGGAGGCCGAACGGCACCTGCGCCAATTGCTGGATGACGACCCCGCCTATGCCAATGCGCTCTCGGATTATGTCTACGTGGCTTCTTTGCAGATCGACCTTTTGGAGGAGCAAGGCGACGCCGCCCAGGCCCAGGCGGTTCGCGACCAAGCCCTGGCCCTGGTGCGCGAGTTGTCCGAGAAGACCGATGAGGCCCACCTGCTCCGGCAATACGAAGTGTACGTCGTGCGGCTCTCGACGAGCGACCCCGCCGAGCGCGACGCGAAATTGCTCGAGATCATCCGTGCCACCTCGGATCCCACGACGCGCGCCGCGATGCTCTTCAAGTTCCACTACGATCGCCAGGAGTACGCCGA
Source organism: Planctomycetota bacterium (assembly GCA_022574815.1). Taxonomy (GTDB): domain Bacteria; phylum Planctomycetota; class Phycisphaerae; order UBA1845; family Fen-1342; genus JACZRH01. The sequence goes on from JACZRH010000176.1 coordinate 3,350, forward strand.
GGCATTGCCGCACCTGGACACGCTCGAGGCGTCGCGGCCCGACGATCCGGCGGTCCATGAGCAGCAGTTCTATCTCGCCCTGAACCAGAAGGACTGGGACAAGGCCGAGAAGTACGTGGCCATGCTTACGCAATCCAATTTCGACTTTGCGGGCGGCAGCGTTTTTCGCGGACAACTGGCCTTGTCCCGCAAGGAAGTCGACGCCGCGGTGAGCGAATGGAAGACCGCCGAGGACGCACTGCCGAAGGACGCCGGCGTCAAGGTCCGGCTTGCCGCCGCACAGTTGCAGCTCGAGACGCCGCCCTATCAGGAGATCATCGAGCGCCTGAAACTCGCGCTGGAGCTGACACCACGCGACTTCAATGCCAACAAGTTCATGTACGCCGCGTACGAGGCGCTCGGGCGTGCCCCGGAGGGTGTTCCTTATCTGGAGCAGGCGCGGCAACTGAAGCCCGATGATCCGTTCGTCCGCTCGCGCGCCGAATTCCTCGATGAAGAGACCAAGCCCCAGGAAGCCATCGCGCGGCGCGAGAAGGTCCGCGCCGAGCAGCCCGACAACATTGCGAATCTGGTGCGGCTCGGGCAACTGTACGCCAAGACCGGAAACCTCTCCGGGGCCGACGATTGTTTTCGCGTCGCGGCCGCCATCGACCCCTCCGACCGCATGTTGGCACAGACCGTCTCCCGCTTCTACGTCCGGGGCGTCGATCCGAAGACGGGGGAGGCGATCCTGCGGCAGCACCTCGAGGCCCGCGAAGGCCCAGAAAAGATCGGCGCGAAGTTGCTGTTGGCGGCGTACTACGAGCGTCTGGGCGAGCAGGCGGCGGCGCGCGATGCCTACGTCGAGGCCCAGCGCATGGTCGACACGCTCGTCGAAGACGGTCCGGAGCGGCGTCGGGCGCGCATCGTGACCGGCTTTCAATTGGCCGATTTCTACGACCGCACCGAACTTCTCAAGGAAATGATCGAGGTCTGCCGCCGGGTCCTGGACCAGATTGACGAATCGAGTGAAACGCAGCTCGCCCAGCGGGCGCGGCTGAAAATCATCCGGGGCATGCTGCGGACGCGGCGCATCGGCGACGCCGAAAAGGAGCTGGCGGCGTATTCTGAGGCCTTTCCGGAAGAGGTGACCGGCCTGTTGCTTCGGGCGCAGCTTCTGGAATTGCAAGACGAACGCGAGCAAGCCCGTCGTTACCTGACGCTTGCGCTGCAAAAGCGGCCGAACAACGTCTGGGCGCTTTACCGTCGCGGCAGCATCCACTTCGATCTGCAAACCTACGATCAGGCGCGGGAGGACCTGCTGAGGGTCAAGGAACTCGCGCCGCTAGGCTTCGATTTGAAACCGCGCTTGCGGCTGGCAACCCTGTTCCGCATGCAGGGGCAGCTCGGACTCGCCGAAGCCGAGCTGCGTGAGTTGCTCGAATTGCGCCCGGTGGACGTTCAGATCGCGACCAGCCTGCTCGGGCTCTATCGCGCCGCGGGTCAGATGGAGAAGGCCCAGCGCATCGCGAGCGAGTACATGGCACGTCAGCCCGAGAACCCCCTCTGGCCGCGGCAGCTCGGCCGAATGTACCTGGAAGCAGAGGAGTTCTCGGTCGCGGCGCGACATCTCCAGACCGCACTCGAGCGATCGCCCGAGCTGCAGCGGCCCCCCGCGCTCGTGTCCGACTGGATGTGGGCGCTGACCAAGTCCAACCGCGCCGCTGAGGCGCTTACGGCCTTTCAGGCGCTCGGAGCGCGGGTCGACCCCGCGATTCGCGTGGCGGCGGCGCGGGCCTACTGGTCGCTCGACCAGCAAGTCCGGGCCTTCGCCGAATTCGATCAGGCCCTGCGCGACGGCAGCCAGACCCGCTTGTCTACGACTCTCTACGTCGCGGTCACCTTGAGCAAGGACGCCCCGAACCGCGAGATCGTTGCCCACTTGCAGAAACTGCTGGACGATGCCGCCACCAGCGCGGCGGCCAAGCAGCGTCTGCGCTGCGCGCTGGGCTCGTTCCTGCTCGACGCCGACGCGCCCGAACAGGCCCTGCAGGCCGTGGCCCCCGTCCTGGCGACGGCCGGAGAGAACACCCCCGAGCAGATTCACGCCCTGCTCACGCGGGCTCAGGCCCAGCACGACCTCAAGAACATGGACGCGATGGTCGCGGCGTACGAGCAGATCCTGTTGCAGGACGAGCTGAACGTGGCCGCTTTGAACAATTTGGCCTATGGGCTCGCCGCCGACTTCGACCGGCCCAAACTGGCCCTCAAGTACGCCCAGCAGTTGCGGCGGTTGGCGCCGGATAACAATCATGTGCAGGACACGATCGGATGGGTTCAATTCCTGAACGGGAATCTGCGCGAAGCGGAGCGGGCTCTGGAACAGTCCATCATGCTCGACAAGAACTACGTTGCAGTGCATCTGCACATCGGCGAGCTGTACATCAAGCAGAACCGCAAAGCCGAGGCCCGGGAGGCCTTGCAAGCAGCGCTCGAATTGGCGCGGGAGCAGGAGGACGACGAGGGCGCCCGCCGGGCCCAGGAGTTGTTGCAACGAGTACCCTGACCGCGGCCGGCCGGCCAAGGCCCGGCACGCCGCGAAAACGATCGCGCCGCCACGACGCGGCAGACTAGTCGAGAGGTGTCTGATGAGTATTGCCGCCGATGCACACGAATTGGCTCGTGCGGGGCCGATGTCGGTCGCGCCGGGGTACGCGGCCGCCGAGAGCCCGGGTATGGACCCGGCCGAGGTTTGGCGCATCATCAAACAGCGTAAGGGCCTGGTCATTCTGTCTTTCGTCCTCTTGTACCTGCTGGTCGGTGCCACGACCTTTGTGGTGTACAAGTGGTTCCCCGCCTATCCGGCCGAAGCGCTGCTCGAGCTGGCACCCCCGCGCATTGAGGTGCTCGACGTCGAGAACCCGCTGGTGGATCCGGACATGATGGAGCTGCAACTGGAGACCGAAGCGGCCAAACTCAAGCAGCTTTCCCTGCTCCAGGACGTGCTGAAGCTGCCGGAGATCAAGAACACGGCGTTCGTCCAGTGGTATGGCGGCGACCTTCAGGAGTGTCTCTTCGACTTGCAGGACATGATCAGCAGCTCGCCCGTCAAGGACACCCACCTGATCAGCGTCCGGTTCAGTTGCGAAAAGCCCGAGGAAGCCAAGCTGATCGTCGACAAGATCGTCTCGCGCTATTGGGAGCGTTACGTCAGAAGCCAGACCGATCAATTGGCCGCGCGGCTGGAGGACCTCAAAAGTTCGCAGTCCGCGATGCGGGGCGAGCTCGACGCCAAGCGCACCGACATCCGGACCTTTCGCGAGAACAAGGACGTGCCGGCGCTGCGGTCCGATCGCACCATCCTGGAGGAGAACATCGCGTTCCTGACACAGTCCATCAGCGAGCTCAAGGTGCAAGCGGCTCTCTACCAAACCCAGCTCGACATGGTGCAAGGCATGTCGCCGGGAGATCTGCCCCTCACCCCGGAGATGCAGATCATCATTGAAGCCGACCCCCTGCTGCGCTTCTACCGCAACCAGGTCGAAACGCTGGACATCGAGATCCAGGCCGCCAGGAAGAGTGTGATGGGCGACGAGCACCGGCAAATGAAGGTGCTGCGCGATCGCCGTGCGGGATATGCCGCCAAGGAAAACTCCAAGCGCGAAGAGCTCATGGACCTGCTCCGCCGCCGCCAAGTCGAAACCTACATCGAGAACCTGCAGCGCACGCGCAGCATGCAAGCACGCCTGCAAGAGGAGCTGGAGTTGGCGGCCGGAGAGCAGCGCGACCTGAGCCGCAACATTCAACAATTTACCGAATTGATTTCCGACGAGGGGCGACTGACCGAGCAATTGCTCCAGATCGAATTGGCGGTCGGGCAGGCCAAGCACGCCGTGCTCGGTTCCAGCCGTGGGCGACTGCAAGTCGTGCAGCTCCCGGTCAAGGCCGTCGAACCCAGCCGACCGAATCTGCCTCTGTTCCTGGGGGGCGGCTTCGTGTTGGCGCTCCTGGGCAGCGTGGGTTTGGCGTTTCTGCGCGAGTTCACCGACAAGGCGATTCGCACGCCGATCGACGTCACGCGGTACGGGCGCGTGTCGGTATTGGGCAGCATCCCCCTGCTGGATGACGAAGAGGCCGATGTCGACGAGATCGAGATGGCGACGCGTGTGGCGCCGCAATCATTGGTGGCCGAAGCGTTTCGCCAGGTGCGGGCCAACCTGTTCTTCAGCGGGCCGGTCGAATCGCAGCGTTCGTTGTTGGTGACCAGTCCCGGGCCGGGCGACGGAAAAACCGCCGTCGCGATCAATCTGGCGGTCACCATCGCGCAAGGCAACCAACGCGTTCTGTTGGTGGACTGCAATTTCCGCCGTCCCGGGATTCGAGGCGCGTTTCGGGGAACGCGGCCCGAGGGCCTGAGCAATGTCCTGATCGGTCAGGCCAAGCTCCAGGACGTGATCACCAAGACCGAGCTCGACAACCTGGATGTCGTAACCAGCGGCCCGACGCCGCCCACGCCCGCCGAACTGCTCGGCTCCAATTACATGCGGGATGTGATCAAGGAGGCGACCGAGAAGTACGACCGTGTGATTTTCGACGCCCCGCCCGTGCTGCTGATCAGCGATACGCTCATCCTGGCGACGCAGGTGGACGGCGTGATCCTGGTGGCGCGGGCCGTTAGCAACACGAAGGGCGCCTTGAAACGCGCCCGCGAGCAGTTCGACCGGGTCAATGCTCGCGTGGTCGGAGCCGTATTAAATGGCGCCCAAGCGCGCGCGGGCGGCTATTTCAAGCAACAGTACGCCGCATTTTACGATTACACCGCTGACGAGACGGTTCCCGCCGAGCTCCCGGGGGTTGCCACAGAGCGGCCCGCCGACTCGCAAGGCACCGCGGATCGGGATGAGCGGGACGACCAAGACTGAGCGCCCGGGCGGTCGCATGGCATGGAGCGCAATAACAAGCTCATCATCGCCTTCGATGGCACACACTTCCACGGCTGGCAGAAGCAGGCCGGCGTGCGAACGGTACAGGACGAGATCGAGAAGGTCGCCCGGCGCGTGGTGGGCCGCCCTGTCTCGGTCATGGGTGCCAGCCGAACCGACGCGGGCGTGCATGCCTGCGGTCAGGTGGCTCACATGATCACGCCGGACTCGATCCCCGTCGAAAATCTCCGCCGCGCGATCGGTCATCGGCTCCCGCAGGACATCGCGCTCGTGCATGCCGAACAGGCCCCGTTCGACTTTCACGCCAGCCGCGCCGCGCTGAGCAAGCTCTACCGCTACCGCATTCACAACGCCGAACAGCGGCCCGTCACGGGCCTCGGGCTGGGTCGCGCGTGGCACGTCTGGTTTCCGCTCGATCTCGAGCGCATGCGGGCCGGGGCGGCGGAGTTGGTGGGGCGGCACGACTTCGCGGCCTTTGCCAGCCAGGGCTCCCCGCGTGCCACGACGGTTCGGACCGTGCGGCGCATCGGGATTCGCGCCGTGTACGAGCAGGTGCTGATCGATGTCGAAGGCGACGGGTTCCTCTACAACCAGGTGCGCAACATGGTCGGCACGCTTTACGAAGTAGGCCGCGGGCACTGGCCGCCCGAGAAGGTCCGCGCGATTCTGGCGTCGCGCCAGCGCGCCAACGCCGGACCCACCGCGCCGCCCCATGGATTGTGCTTGCAGTGGGTGCGCTACCCAGCGCCCCGAGGCGCGGCCGATGCAGCTTGAAGGACGCCTGGCGCTGGTGACGGGCGCGGCGCGGCGTGTGGGCCGCGCGATCGCGGTGCGCCTCGCGGAGTCCGGCTGTCGCGTCGCGCTGCACTACCATCGCTCGGAGGCCGACGCGCGCTCCGCCGTCGATGCGTGCCAGGCAGTGGGCCCCGAGGCCGAGGCGTTCGAAGCCGATCTGGCGGACCGCGCGGCGGCCGAACAGCTCGTACGCCGGGCGCTCGATCGCTTTGGGCGACTCGACATACTGGTCAACAATGCGTCCGTGTTCAGCCCCATGACGATCGACGCGTTCGACGCGGACGAATGGGAGCGAACGTTGCGCGTGAACCTGACGGCACCGATGATACTGACGCACGCGGCCCGCGGTGCGCTGCGAGAGGCCCGCGGCCGGGTCGTCAACATCTGCGACGCCGCCACCGCCCATCCCTGGGCGAGTCACCTGGCGTACATGGCGTCCAAGGGCGCCTTGGAAACGCTCACCCGGGCCCTCGCGCGGGCCCTGGCCCCGGACGTGAACGTCACCGGAGTCGCACCGGGAATCGTGGCCTGGCCCGCCGAATACGACGAGCCCACGCGCGATCGTTTGACGGCGCAAGTCCCGCTGCGTCGGGCGGGCTCCCCGGAGGACGTCGCCGGGGCAGTTCACTTTTTGCTGCGCGAAGGCGATTACGTGACCGGCTCGATCCTGGCCGTGGACGGTGGGCGAAACCTGCGCTGACGTGGATCCGCCGGCGAGGGAATGAATATTCACAGGGATTGTTCTAGAATGTGGGCACCGATGGACGGAAC
>JACZRH010000177.1 GCA_022574815.1 Planctomycetota bacterium
GGCAGGGGCACGGCCCTGAAATTCGGGGTCTCGTGCCGGAGATAGCGCAATGGTTGTCTGTCGACGCCCTCTGATTCTCGTCACGGATGTGGTGGGCCTGCTGATCGTCGCGGGGTTGGCCGCCGGCGTGTCGGCGATGGTGATCCTGCCCAATATGGCGGCCCGGAACGAACTGCCCGGCTTGCGAGAGGATCTGGCGCTGGCGCAGCGAAAAGAGCACAAGCTCGCCGCGCGAAACAAGGCGCTCACGCATTCCGTGGAACGGCTGGCGGCGTCGCTGCGCGAGCAGTCCCAACAGCCGCTTGCGGACGCCGGGACGTTTCTGCGGCACATGTCCGAACAGTGCGCGCGCTACGACATCGAGCTGCGCGCTGTTCGGCCGCTGGCGACCGTTCGGGGTGAGACCTTCAGCAGTTGGGACGTCCAGGTCGAGGCGCGCGGCGCGTTCCCCGAATTCTGCCGGCTGCTGCGCGGAATCGAATCCTGGTCGCCGTACTTGCACGTGAGCAGTATCAACGTCCAAGCCCCGCGGCAATCGGACGGGACGATCTGCCAACTGAGCTGGACGGTGCGGGTCAACTATCTTCCGGAATGGCCGCGCGCGGGGAGCCAGCCGTGAAACTGGCCCGGCGCGAGCGACTCGCCCTGATTACGCTGCTGAGCGCGTTGGTGGCGCTCTGCGTCGACAAAATCCTGCTGCCGGAACCGGCATCGGCGATCGCCGCGGTCACTTACACGGCCGAGCAGGACCTGATGAAAGTAACTCTGCCTCCGGAACCGGCCACTCTGCTTCGCGAAGCGCCGCAGCACGCCGCACAAGCGCTCTTGTTGGCCGTTCCGGATGTGTTCGACCGCAGCCGCCTGGAGGCCCTGATCGGCCGCCCGGGTGCCGAGCCGGCGTCGGCGGAGGCGCAGCGCGTGTCCCTGTCGGCGGAGTTTCGCCGGGCTCACACGTTGCGGGCCACGCTTCTCGGACCACGGCCCGTGGCGCTCGTGGGCGACCGCGCCCTGCGCGTCGGCGACAAGCTCGATGGTTTCGTGCTCGACTCGGTCGCCGACCGCGAGGCTGTTTTTCTATCGGACGGCAAGCGCGTCGTCCTGCGCGTCGCGTCCGGATCGGGCCGTTAGCGAGTGTGTGCGAATGGGAGCAAAGCAGCGCGGGCATCTGGACGATGAATGGGTTGAACCAGGGTTGGCTCGCGCATTCTGTGAAGAGCCGCATTTGGAATCTGGGGATTGTGTAATGAACACTGCCAGTATGAAACGTGCGTTCAGTCTGGTCGAGCTCATCGTCGTCGTCGTGATCATCGGGATCCTGGCGGCGATCGCCATCCCGCGCTTCAGCCGCGGGACCGAGGGCGCCGGAGGCTCGGGCGTCAAGGGCAACCTCGCTGTCCTGCGAAACGCGATCGAGCTGTACTACTACGAACACGGCGAATACCCGGGCAAGAACGGCGACGGCACCAATGCGGCGGGCACCGACGCCGCGCTGCTCAATCAGCTCATCCAGTTCTCGGACGATGCCGGCAACGTGAACGCCACGCGGACGAGCACCTATCGCTACGGGCCCTACTTGCGCAAGGGCATCCCGCCGTGCCCCGTGGCGCCGCGCATCGCCCAGACCGGGGTCGAAATGATCAGTGGGTCCACGGTCCCGGCCTTCACCTCGTCCAACGCCGCCGCGGGCTGGGTGTTCAACTATGACACGGGTGACATCGTCGTCAATTCGGACCAGACCGATCCGGACGGCGTGCAATACGACGCGTACTAGCGCCGCGCGGAACGGTCCGCGTGCGCAACTCGATCCGCAAGAGGCCCGGAGGACGCGACACGCGCCGACGGGCCTGACGCACAATGGGGAGGCGCAAAGGAACGTGGACGGGTGGGAGGCCGTCGAGGCTCGCGGTGCGAGGGATTTGGCCCGATCGGCCGCGGGCGGGACGAGATCATGTGCGAAGCGCCCCAGCAGCACCGCCCGGCCCCTCGTTTCCAACCGCCACCCCGCGCGTTTTCCATGCTCGAATTGATTGTCGTCGTGGTGATTATCGGCGTGCTGGCCGCGATTGCGATTCCGCGATTCAGCCGAGGCGCCGGTGGGACGGGGAGAAAAGTGACACAGCAAAACCTGTCCGTGCTGCAAGGGCAGATCGAACTGTATGCCATTCAGCACCGCGGCGCCTACCCGGCCTTCAACGGGGACGGGACCAACGCGGCCCACACCGATTCCGCGTTTCTCAGCCAGATGACCTCGCACACCGACCTCGACGGCAACGCATCCAACATCGCCGACACGACCTATCGCTTTGGGCCTTACGTGCGAAAGGCGATGCCGCCCATGACCTTCGGCCCACAAGCCGACAACACCGGCGTCCACGTGATCACCGGCGCGACGGCACTGGCGTATCAGACCGCCGGGGGCATCGGCTGGGTCTACAACGATACGACCGGGGAGATCATGCCGAACGCGCCGAACGGAACAAGCTTCACGCGCGAGGTCCTCAGCGCTTTTGACACGACAGCGAAGGGCAATTAGATCGGCGGCGCGCGGCCGCGGGGTGAGTGGCGAATGGTGACTTCGAGAACAGGCAAGCGGCGCGGCGCGACGGAATCCGCCCCGAGGGCTGCGGCGCGCGGGTTCAGCCTGATGGAGCTCGTCCTGGTGATCCTGATCGTGGCCATCATCTCCGCCGTCGTGGTCCCGCGCTTCGGCGGCTCGATCACCCGTCATCGGGCCGACACCGTCGCGCGGCGCATCGCCGTGGATCTCGAGCTGGCCCGGCGGCGGGCAAGCACGACCAGCGCCGCCCAGCGGGTCATCTTCGACGTCGAGGACGATTCGTACGAACTGGACGGGCTGGGCGACATGGACCACAGCACGGAGGACTACATCGTGTCCGTGGCCGAAGATCCCTACAAGGCCGTACTCGTGTTCGTCAACTTCGGCGGCGACGAAGAGATCATCTTCGACGGTTTTGGCACTCCGGACAGCGGCGGCTCGGTGATCGTTCAGGTCGGCAACGAGATTCGCACCGTCACGGTCGACGCAAGTACGGGGGAAACCAGTGTTTCAGGTTCGTGATTCCACAGCCCCGCCGTGTGAGGTGAGCAGTCGCCGCGCCGCGCTTCACGTCTCGCGACGGGCAGCGAACATTCGACGCGCGTTCACTCTCATGGAACTGATAATCTCGGTCTCGGTCGCCGGCATCCTGCTCGCCGGGATCGCTTCGTCGCTGGTCGTCGCCGGCCACGCGCTGCCCAATCGCCAGTCGGCGGCGGCCAAGCGTCTGCGGGTCGCGGAGGTCGTCGATCGAATGGCCGGCGAGCTCTACTGCGCATTGTCCGTAAACACCCTCGCCGACACGATTGTCGAATTCACCGTCGCCGACCGCGATAGCGACAGTCTGGCCGAGACGATTCGCTACGCCTGGGCCGGAGCGCCGGGCGATCCGCTCACGCGGCAGTACAACGGGGGGACCGTCGTAAGCTTGCTCGAAAGCGTGCAGGGCCTCGGCCTGGCTTACGATCTGACGACCGTCACGGAGATCACGCCGGGCGTGTCCACCGATCAGCCGTCCACGCCGATCGTCTACCTCGATGCCGACGGGAGCGCGTCCGAGCAGAGCTACGTCGTTTCCAGCGCTACCTGGTGCGGACAGCTCTTCGAGCTGGATGCGGCGACGGTCCCGGGCAACACGACCCGCTGGCGCGTCGATGACATCTTCTTCCGTGTGAAGCGGGCCGGTTCACCCGGCGGAATCACCGCGGCCCAGCTCCGCCCGGTGGACGCCGGCGGAAGGCCGACGAGCATTGTGTATGAACAGTTCCTGATCGATGAGAAGGATCTTTCCGCTACGAACTGGACGTCCCAGCATTTCGTGGTGATGGACTGCCCCTGGCTGGCCCCGGCCGATCAGCTGAGTTTGGTCTTGTTGCCCTCATCCGGCAGCAACACATGCACGGTCCTGTTCCAGGCGACCATCGTACCGGCCGCCGACAACGTTTCCTTCCTGAGGACGACCGACGGCGGATCGAGCTGGGCCATCGCCCCAGGCCAGGCGATGACCCGGTTCTATCTCTACGGGACGATCACGACCGAGACGCCCTCGGAGACCGTCACGCAAAACTGGCTGCGAGCCGTGAGAATCACGTTGCAATCCGAAGCGGACCCGGCCACACGCGCCCAGACGAGCGTTCAGATCCTCAATGCGCCGGAGGTGACGCCATGAGGCTCGTGGCTTCGACCGTGGGCGCCGGGTGCTGCCGGAACCGTGGCTTGAGCATGGTCGAGGTCGTGATCTCGACCGTGATCGTGGCTGTGATGCTCGTGGCGGCGCTGAACACGGTCGGCGCGTCGCGGCTGGGAGCGGAACGGAACGCCGATCGCTCACGCGGGGCCCTGCTGGCCGAGCTGTTGATGGCCGAGATCATGCTCCAGCCCTATGAGGATTCCGCCTTGCCCCCCGGGAGTTTTGGAAGGTCCTTTGACGAGTCGGCCACCGGCAACCGCAGCCTCTACGACGATGTTGACGACTACAACGCTTGGAGTGCGTCGCCGCCGCAGGACAAGGACGGGACCGTTCTGACGGATCTGGACGACTGGCGGCGCGAGGTCGAGGTCCGCTGGGTGAATCCGAACAATCTCACCCTCCTGAGTGTGAGCGATACGCGCATCAAGGAAATCACCGTGGTGGTAGAACACGACGGCCTGACCGTGGCGTTGCTCATGGCCATTCGGACGGCCTCCGGGCCACCCGATCGCGACTAGGAGATGATTGCCGATGGCGAGCGGGCGAAATCCTCGAAAACGGGCGACGGTCTATCTGGCCGTGCTGGGTGCCGCGATGATCCTGACGGTGATCGGTTTTTCCGCGCTGGCCGCCGTCCGCGTGCAACGCCGCGCCGCCGAGAGCACGACCGATTTCGCGGCGGCCCGCTTGTACGCCCAATCGGCGATCGAGCTGGGTTTGCTATGGATCGACCAGGACGCAAACTGGCGCGAGACGTACACGAGCGGCGTCTGGGTGGCGAACGGCACGATCGGCGACGGCAAGTACACGCTGGAAGGCGTCGATCCGAACGACAACGACCTGACCAATTCTCAAATCGACACATTGATTCTGACGGCCACGGGCGTCAAGGGTGCGGCGCGCTACAAGCTGTCGGTCGAGCTGGGGCCGGAGCCGACCTCGGGAATGAACTTTCTCGAGTCGGCCATTCACGTCGAGACGTTCTTCCGTGCGAACTTGGAGGTCACCGCCGACGCCCCCATTTCGTCCAACGGTTGGGCACGGATTGATGGAACTGTCAATGGCAACGTGGAGGCCGTCGGAAGCATCCAGGTCGAAGGTACGCTGAACGGCACCGCGACGGAGGGCATCGATCCGAAGGAGGTGCCGGACGCGACCGTGTTCGACTTTTACGTCGCTAACGCCGCGTCGATCTCGTTCTCCGCGCTGCCGCTATCGGGCGGCTTTCGCGAGTTGAGCAACACGGTGATCAGCCCGGGATATAACCCGCACGGACCAACACACACGCAGGGGTTGTACAAAATCGACTGCCAAGGCGAGCCGTTGCTGATTCGCGACGTGCGCGTCCACGGATCGCTCGTGATTCTCGATCCGGGAGACGGAAGCCGAATCGACGGCGCCGTCAATTGGGAGCCCTTTGACGCGGGGTTGCCGGCACTGCTGGTGCGCGGGTCGATCGAGTTCCGCTGGAGCGGGACGCTTGACGAGGCGTCGCTTAGCACAAACTTTAATCCGCCGGGCTCACCGTATCCAAGCAGCGGAGAAGATACGGACATTTTTGATGCTTATCCCAGTATCATGAAAGGCCTAATCGCAGTTTCGAGCGATTTACGCATCAATGCCGCTGAATCCATCATGGGCGTGATCTTCAACGGTGGGGCCGAAATGCGTGTCGACAATACGCTTGACGTGACGCACGATCCGACGATCATTGCAAATCCACCGCCCGGCTTTGAGCTTCCCCCCAAGATGCGCATCGTCTCTGGTACCTGGCGGCAGGTAGTGGACTGAACCGGTAGCAGCGCGCAGCCGAGCGCAGTGTGGACAATCTCCTCAACCCAACGAGTCTCGCCGGACAACCTCGAGCAGCTTGAACGAGGCGCGCGGTTCCTTGGTCCACATTCAGTCGGATCTCATGAGTCGTGCTGCGCGGTCGATCTCGTCACGGGCTCTGCGATCCCCTGGCTCGAAACTCACCCTCCAACATCCATACATCGTCAAAAGGGTCCATCGGATCGCCTTCGTCGAGGCGTGTGCTTACCAGGTTCGTGAAAATCAGAACATCGCGATCGCTGAAATCGTTCGTGTTCAGGCCGGTCAGGTCCTTGTGGAAGGTGAGACGGCCTTTGCTGTCAGTCGTCAACTCGTCGGACCCGGGCGCGGCCGTGATGCTCATCAGGTCCGAGTTGCTCAGCGTCCCTCCATCGACGTTGGGTACAAACATGCTGGTTGAAGGAATCAGAAGAAGATCGTAATCCGTGTTTGGCTGGAAATCGCTCAAGATGAGCTGAAAGCTGGTCCTCTCATTTCCGGTATTCCCTCCTGGTATGAAGTTGAGAATGGCCATCCCGTCGGCGTCGGCCGACTCAAAAATAGGATTTGGCACGAACAACTTGATCTTCCTCGCCGCACCAAACGCCACCGCGACGCAGGCGCACGCCACCACTGCAATAGCTAATCGCTTCGACATGGTTTTCTCCTTGGACATGGGTGCCGCAGGTGCCGAACACCGGCGCGATGCGCCACCGGGCCTTCTTTCGCCTCGCCACTCGTACAAGATACGATTCGGCGGCGTTCGTCAAGGCGCCGGTCGCTATGCGCGAAGAACTGCCCCTGAAACGGGCCGCGCTGCGTGGTTCAGAACCCCGCACGCCAGTGCGCGGCTGCCCACCACTGCCGTGGTGGGTTCTGATGGGCGCGGCAGCATTAGGGACGCGAGTCGCTCGACTCGCGCGGCGGGCGCGGCTCGGGTAGCGGCTTGCGCGGCAGCTTCTCGTCGCGCATCGCCGTGTTGTAGACGAACGACGCCATGATCACCGAGGCCTGCATCAGGTCGCTGTCGATCGCCCGCTCGTAGGTGTCCATGTTCGTGTGGTGCGTGCGGGTGTTGTAGTCGATCCGGTCCTGAATGAACTGAAATCCCGGCAGACCCACGCCATCAAAGGACTGATGATCGGTCCCGCCCGTGTTGCGGATCGTCACCGTCGTCGCGTCCAGATCGTGAAACGGCTTCAGCCACTTCGTGAAAATCGGGCGCACCGCGGCGTTGCCCTGGCAGTAGATCCCGCGAATCCGCCCGGTTCCGTTGTCCAGGTTGAAATAGCCGGAGAACTGCTCGTGCTCTGGTTTGAGCTCCATCGTGGCGCGGTCGCCGAAGTGCTTCTTGACGTACGCCCGCGAGCCGAGCAGGCCCCGCTCCTCGGCGTCCCACAACGCGACGCGAATGGTCCGCCGCGGTTTGACGCCGATCGCCTTGAGAATCCGCACGGCTTCCATTGCGACGGCGCAGCCGACGGCGTTGTCGGTCGTGCCGGTGGCGGAGTGCCAGGAATCGAGGTGCCCGCCGAGCATGACCAGCTCGTCCTTCAGCTCCGGGTCGCTGCCGGGGATTTCGGCGACGACGTTGTAGCCCTCGGTCTCGTCCAGAAACTCCGCGTCGACCCGCAGCCGCAACATCACCTCAACGCCCTTCTCGAGCAGCCGCGAGATCAGTCCGTGGTGCTCGACGGCGAGGACCAGGCTGGTCGGGGCGGGCTCGGCGTCGGCGGCACGGGACCCGCCGCTCGAGACGAAGAGTGTCCCGTGCGCGCCGCGGCCGGCACCGAGCACGGCCACCACACCTTCCTCGCGGAAGAACTCGCTCATCCGGCGGCGCAAGGCTCGGCGGGCGCGGAATGCTTCGCGGCGGGCGCTCCGATCGCCACCGCCGCCACGTCCGGTGCGACTACCGCGGCGGCCGCGGGCCCGGTCCGGGCGTGCTCCATCCGCGTTGGCGAGTACGAGCAGTTCTTCTTCGTTGTAGCGGGTGGCGTCGGGCCTGAAAGTCGTCTCGACCTGACGTCCGAGCGGCGTCAACACGATCGCGCCCTTCAGCTTCCCCTCGTACTGCTCGAGGTCCTCGATCGACTCGGCATCCACGAGCACGGGGCGGACCGAGACCTCGCCGTCGGTCCCGCTCGTCCACGCCTTGGGATGCGCGATGAGACTCAGGTGGTAAGGCTCGGTCATTTCGAGCGAAAAGCGCTTCAGCTCCCACCCGCGGCCGAACGTGCCCCACGACTCGAGCTGCGCGTTTTCGAGCCCCCAATCCTCGAACTGCCCGCGGCACCATTCGGCCGCGGCTTTGTAATTCGGTGAGCCGGCCAGCCGTGGGCCGTGCCGGTCGACCAGGTCGCTGAGCGTTTGCATGACTTGGGAGTTGTCGAGGCCCTCGGCGCGAATGCGAGCGACGACGTCCAGATCAACGGCCGACCCCGTGTTGTCGGTCACCGTGCAGGCCGGGACCACGATGCACAGGATCGCGCAAGACAGCAAAGACCTCTTCATAAAACTGCTCCTGTCTCCAATGGCTCAGTCGTTACGTGATTTCCCGACCGGGATCCGCGACGCGAGCGACGGGTCGGCGACGAGAACGCTCACTGCGAGGAACCGCGATCGGACTCGAAACTCGAACGATTCGCATGGTAGCAAGAAACGGGCCAATTGGGGAGCATCGGCGTCCCGCCGGTGCGAGAAGGACACCAGCCGGCCGCCGACAGGATGATCGTGTTTCTGCGCGCGTAGCGTCGCGACGGAACAGAACGCTCGTTAGCGACGGCGCCTCAGCAGCAGTCCGCCCAGGGCAAGCAGGCTTAAGACGCCCGGCTCGGGGACAAAATGCACGCCGCTCATTTCGATTGCATACGTGTTCGCAGCGCCGATGTTCGAGGTGGTCCAGCCATGCAGGGGGCCCGGCGCGCCGGGGCCGTCCGGCTGGCGCTCCGAGCGGAACGGCATGTTGTTCCAGATCAGATCATCATCCGGATTGAACGGGTCATTATTGAACTGCGTGATCGCCAGGTAGTAGATGCCCGCGCTTTGAATGAACTGGCTCGTGATCCGCGACTGCAACCCGACACCCGGCTGCACGTTGTCGTCATTGTGCGTCACACCGTCGCCGTTAATGTCGAACAGGAATAGTTGCGTGTCGGCGCTCGTAAAATCGACGGTGGAAATGTTCAGGTTACGTGGGGTGTGGATTAAGATCTGGTACAGGTCCACGTCATCCGCGCCGAGAAAGCTGCCGCGGATAAACTCCACGTCCACATTCGGCGGACCGATTACGCGCTGCCCGGGGATCAGCGGCGGCGCGTCCCCCATCTCGATCCACTCGTCCGCCACCGCCGGCATTCCAAACATCGAGCATGTGACTGCTATCGCGTAGATTCGCTTCATTCCCAATCCTCTTCAGAGCAAGCTCTGTGCTTTGTTCCTCCTGCGCATTGAATGTGCGCATGTCATTATGCGTAGTATAGCCGGCAGACCCGGCGACCGCAAGCGTCTTTTCCCTGTCCGATAAGCCGCCGGTTGGGGTGCCGCATCCTCCCAAGGGCGGGAGACGGTCTCGTATCACGACATCGCTCGGAGATCGAGTCAGTCCCCCACCCCTGGAAGGGGCGGGGCACCCGCCTCCGCGCACAACTCACCAAACCATCGCTTTTCTCAGCGCCCTCAGCGCTCTTGGCGCCTCTGCGGTTCACCTCAACGGCGGCAGCGGCGGCAGAGTGTCCGGGTG
>JACZRH010000004.1:0-8428 GCA_022574815.1 Planctomycetota bacterium
ACCCTCCTTGTCGGCGTCGAGGATCGCGACCAGCGAGACCTCCGGCAGGTCGAGGCCCTCGCGCAGCAGGTTTACGCCGACGAGCACGTCGAACTTGCCCAAGCGCAGCTCGCGCAGGATCTCGACGCGCTCGAGCGTGTCGATCTCGCTGTGCAGGTAGCGCCCGCGCAGCCCGGCCTGCTGGATGTAGGACGCGAGGTCCTCGGCCAGCCGCTTCGTGAGCGTCGTTACGAGCACGCGCTCGCCGGCCTGCGCCCGTTCGTTGATCCGCCGCAGCAGGTCCGGCACCTGCCCGCGGGCGGGTTGCACTTCGATGCGCGGGTCGACCAGCCCGGTCGGTCGAATGATCTGCTCGACGATCTCGCCGGCGCATTTTTCGAGTTCGTACGGCCTGGGCGTGGCGCTGACGAACAGGACCTGGTGCCACATGCCTTCGAACTCCTCGAAGCGCATCGGGCGGTTGTCCAGGCAGCTCGGCAGCCGAAAGCCGTGCTCGACCAGCACCTGTTTGCGCGAGCGGTCGCCGTTGAACATGGCCCCGATCTGCGGCACGGTGGCGTGTGACTCGTCGACGATCAACAGGAAGTCCTTGGGGAAGTAATCGACCAGCGTATAGGGTTTGGCGCCGGGCTCGGTCGCGTTGAGGTGCCGCGAGTAGTTCTCGATCCCGCTGCAATAGCCGACTTCCTGGATCATCTCGATGTCGTACTTGGTGCGGGCCGCGAGCCGCTGGGCCTCGAGCAGCTTGCCGTGGTGCCGCAATTGCAGGAGCCGTTCGTCAAGCTCCTCGCGTATCGAAGCGATCGCCTGTTCGATGTTCTCTTCCGGCATGACGTAGTGGACCGCCGGGTAGATGTACAAGTGCTCGCGCTGCTGGAGCACGGCCCCGGTCAGGGGGTTGATGTACGCGACGCGCTCGACCTCGTCGCCGAAGAACTCGATGCGGTACGCGAATTCCTCGTAGGCCGGGTGAATTTCGACCACGTCGCCGCGGACCCGAAAGGTGGCGCGCTGCAGTGCGGTGTCGTTGCGCTTGTACTGGAGCCGCACGAGCTTCTTGAGCAATTCGTCGCGCTCCAGCGGCTCGCCGGCGCGGACGGCGACGACGCTGGCCTTGTACTCGTCGGGGGAGCCGAGGCCGAAAATGCAGGAGACGCTCGCGACGACGACCACGTCGCGCCGCGAGATCACCGAGCTCGTCGCCGCCAGCCGCAGCCGGTCCAGGTCGTCGTTCCGCGAGGCGTCCTTCTCGATGTAAATGTCGCGCTGCGGGATGTACGCCTCGGGCTGATAGTAGTCGTAGTAGCTGACGAAGAACTCGACAGCGTTTTCGGGCATCAGCTCGCGGAACTCTTCGTAGAGCTGCGCCGCGAGGGTTTTGTTGTGCGAGATGATCAGCGTCGGCTTGCCGAGCCGCGCGATGGTGTGCGCCATGGTGAAGGTCTTGCCCGAGCCGGTCACCCCGAGCAGCGTCTGGAACTGCCCGCCGCGCTCGAACGTGGCCACGAGCTTGTCGATCGCCTGCGGCTGGTCGCCGCGCGGCTCGAACGGGCTGACGATCTTGAAATCGCTCATGAAGACTCACGTCGGCGGGTGCGTCGTGGTTTGCTGTTACAGTCCGCCGTTACAATCCGGCGCACGACTGCTGTAGCGGCCTACGTCTCGCAGGCCGTGCTCGCGAAACGGCGTTCCCTCGCTACCACGGCCGGCGAAACGCCGGCCGCTACGCCGGGCCGGCTTCGGGCGCATTCGCGTCCGATCGTCAAGGTTCCTGTCCGTCCTGGGGCGCATTCGTGGTATCACCCGTCAGACCCAGTTTCGCCGCGGCCTGTTCGTAAAGCTCATTGAGCCGCTGGTGCCAGGGCGGGCCGCCCAGGTCGGGCGTCCAGATGCGGTCCTGGCCGATGGCCTTTTCCACCGTGGCGGCCTCACCCAGACGCAGCAGCAACCCCAGAAAGTGGTAGCGGGCCTCCCAGTAGCGCTGGGGCGCGCGGGTCTTCATCACGCGGTCGCGCAATAGCGTTTCCCAGGCCTTCTTCGCGGCCTCGAGCCGGTCGCGCGGCGCGTCGGCGGCGAGCCCGGCCGTGAGGATTTGGGCACGCAGACGCTGAAGGTTGCCATTCTTTGGATTCGCGGCGAGCATCTTCGCGACGATCTGATCGGCCTGCTCGAGCCGCCCGGCTGCGTGGAGCATGCGCGCCAGACCGACGCGGGCGATGTCGGCGTTCTTCGCATCCTTCTCGTTGGACAGGAACCATTTCTCCAGCCGCTCGAAGATGGGGACGGCCTCGGCGGCCAGGGCCTTGGCTTGCTCGACCTGGCCCTCGGCGAGCATCCGCTCGACCTCGTCCTGCATCCCCTTGGCCAGGGACCTGAGCACGCTGCCGGCCTTCTCGGCTGGGACAGTCTGCAAGTACTGTTCGAGGATCTTCGAGGCTTCTTCGTACTGGCGCAGGCCGCGGTGCGCCCGAATCCGCGCGCCCAGGACGCGGCCGATCAGCGCGCTGTCGGGATAGCGCTGCTCGAAGTTCGTCAGAATCTGGAGCGGCTGTTTGAACTGGGCTGCGTTACCCGTCAGCAGCAGCTCGGCCGCATGGACCCGCGCCTCGGCCGACCAGTTCCGCAAGGCCCGCGTATCACCGCCACCTGCGGCGCGCTGCAACGCCGCGTCGGCGTACGCCGTCAGCTTTGCGGCCACGGCTCGAGCGCGGGTGGCGTAGGCCCTGTCCGACAACTGGCCGCGCCGCGCCTCACAAGCCCGCCGCTCGCACAACGCGGAGCGAAACTGGGCCTCCTCCCCGTGCGGTGAGTCCTGAGCCACCTTGCCGAACTGCTCGGCCGCCTCCTGGTAGCGCGTCGCGGCCTGTAGCGCGACCGGCAGGAGCCACATCGCGTCGATGCGTTTCTCGTGCTCGGGAAAACTTTGCAGCAGGTTCAGCAACGTGTCCGCCAGATGGCCGAAGTCGTCCTTGCGCTTGCTCGCTTTGGCCAGCTTCGCCCAGACCTGGTACGCGAACAAAGCGGCCTTCGGAGCTTGGGGGTGGCTGCGGTACTTGGAGGCCATGTCCTGAAACGCCTGAGCGGCTTTGCGCTCGTCCTTCAGGACGTAGTAGCACTTGCCCAGCTCGAAGAGCACGTCGCCGGCCACTGTTTTGTCCGCATCTTTGCGCGACGCCGCTTCCTCGAGCCGGACGCGGGCGTCTTCATGGTTCTTCACGCGCGTGAGCTCTGTCGCCAGCGCGAGAAGCTCGCCCGCGTCGAGCGTTTTCGGATCGGCCTGGGTGTCGATGCTCGCGGCCTGGTAGAGATTGACGACCGCCTTCCAGGATTTGCCCAGTTCGCGCAGCCGATTCATCTTGCGGATCCCCCGCTCGCGGGCACGTTTGGCTTTTTGAAGCATCGCCCGCCGGCCGGCGCCGGCCCGCGCGGCGGCCGCGCGCAGGGCGTTGGCTTCGAGCAGATAGCTGTTCGCGTCCCAAAGCATCGCCAGGTAGATGCGGAACTGGATAGCCTTATCCGCGGGCGTCAGATTTCGCAGGTTCTTGCGGGCCAGCGGCGCGAGCGTGGTGCGGGCCTCGTCGTACTTTCCGCTCATGATGTGACAGCGGGCCAGTTCGTATCGGGCTTGCGCCTCGACCGCCGGCTCGACGCCCTCTTCGGTCGCCAGAGCGAAAACGCGCTCGGCTTCGTCGAATCGCTCCTGCTCGCGAATCGACATCGCCAGCCCGAGATAGCACTGGTAGACCGCCGGCCCGGCTTCGCCCGTGTCGACCAGTTCCTGAAACGTCTGCTCGGCCGCCCGCAGCGCCGCGCCGCGCCGCTCGACGCCCTCGGCGCCGACCACGCCGACGTAATAACTCGACCAGCCCAGGTTGAGCAGACTGTCGAGCCGCAACTGATGAATGGTCCCGAGGATTCCGAGCGCGAGAAATTCGTCCTCGCGATAGTTGCGGTCGTCGTGCAGCGGCGTGAGCAATTCCAAGGCCGCGTTGTATTGCCTGCGGGCTTCCTTGAACAGGCCCACCAGCCGCTCGCGGTCGCCGCGCATGCCGGACGTGATCTCGAACTGGTCGAGGTCGCCGACGACCCACTGCGAAAGAATCATGCCGGCGAACTCGACGCGGGCCCCGGCCAGGTCGACGTCGCGTTTGGCCGCGTCGTCTTCGGTCGACCTGGCGAGTGCGTTGATCCATTTTTGGTAGCGCTTCTGGGCCTCTTCGTACAGCGGATGCCGCTTGGCGGACTTGCGCTCCTTCCTGGCGCGGTTGCGATAGGCGCGAGCGAGCTTTTCGAGTTCGTTGGCCGAACGGCCGCCGCGGAGACGCCGATCGAGCGCCTCGGCCATACCGTCGCGGACCATGCGCTCTTCCTGGCTCAGTTGTTTGGAAGCGTCGTCCTGGGCGCGAGCCGTGGCAGGCACGATGATCAGGAGTGTCAACATGATCAGGAAGGGTTTTCGCATCGCACGGGCCACCTCGCAGCCGAGTATCCGGGTTTGCTCGTCTATCATGAAAACGGCCGTGGCCACGCGGCCACCCACCGGCGTGCGGTCTTGCCACAGAGCACACCGAGATCACAGAGAGAAGCAAGACCAGGAAATCGGTGAGATGAACGCGAATGAGCCAATCCACAAATCGTCACAGCAGGCCCCACTCCAACAATGGTGCAACTCCGTTCAAAGGAATGCCTTCTGCCTCTGCGTCCTCTGTGCCCTCTGTGGCATGACGCGTTCGGGCTATCGTCGCCCCGACGGGCCGGAACTACGATCCGTCGTCGGCAAAGCTGACCGCGAACTGCACGTTTTTGAACTTGGCCCGCACGGTGGCGTCCATCGCCTTGACGACGAACCGCCAGCGGACGGTGGTCTCCGCACCGATCACGACCGGATTCTCGCGGTCGGCGCCCGCCTTCCGCCGGTCGTCCATGAATTTTTGGAGGTGCTCAAAGGTGTTGCCCTCGAGCGGTTCGTCCATGACCCAAATGTTGCAGGAGTCTCCGCTGCCCACGTTTTCGAGCAGGATCCGAATGGTGGGGTTGATCTCGACCTGCTCGCCCTGGTTCGGGCCGCTGCTCGGATCGAGCTCGGTCTGGAGGATGCCTTCCTTGACCAGGTCCAGCGAGGCACCCAGCAGGAAAAAGATCAACAGCACCATGATGACGTCAACCATCGGCGCCAGGTTCGGAATGCTCTCGGTGGCCGGCTCGGGCGGTCCTTTTCTCATGCGCCGTCCTCCGGCTCGGGGCCCTTGTTGGTGCTGAAAATGATCTTGGCGATCTTGGCCAAACCGCAGCCGCGCAGCACGACCTCGACGTGCTGGTACATGACTTGCTTGTCGGCGCGAATGACGCAGCGCAGCTCTTCGCCGTTCTTCCTGGCGCGGTTGGCCCGGCCTTGCAAGTAGCGGTTGAGGTCGGCCGGCTGAAGCATCCGCTCGCGAATCTGGGCACCTTCATCGTCCATGACAAAGTCCACGACCACGAACTCGGCCTCATTTTCGTTTCCGGTGTGCGAGGGCCGCACGTTGATTGTCACGCGCAAGCCGAGCTCGGCCCGATCGACCTCCTGGGCCGCGACGGCATACGCGAGCTGCAAAGGTTGGCTTTCAGCGCTGACGATCTTGCTGGCGAGCAGGAAGAAGATGATCAGGCACATCATGACGTCCACCATGGGTGCCAGATTCAGCCCCATACTAGCGGGTCTTGGAGGTTTGAACATGGTGCGGCTCTTCGGTATCCAGTTCAGTCAAAGCCCTGCAACCGTTCGTCACGTCTTGGCCGGCGCGTCGGCGGTTGGCTTCGCCGTGGGACGGGCGCCCTCGGGGTTGGCCGGCCGGCGACCCTCGGACGATCGCGTCGCCGACGGACGGAAATACTCGAGCAAATCCAGCGCCTCGACGGTAGCGTGGACGGTCATGGAATCGATCCGGTTTCGGCAGACGCCGAAGAACCCCAGCCCGACGACAGCCAGCGAAAGGCCCAGCAGTGTATTGACCAGTGCGAGGCTGATGCCGCGGGCCAGCCCGCCGGCCCCGGACTCGCCGCCCCCGGCCCCGAGCTCACCGAACGCGATGATCATGCCCCACACGGTCCCCAGCAACCCCATCAGCGGCCCGAGGTTGCCGAGAATGTTCAGATACTCGGCCTTGCGGAACATTCCCCCGCTGATCTCGCCGGACTTCTCGACCGCCGCCTCATGCATCGCGTCGAAGCCGTGCCGGGCGTTGTTCAACGCGGCCGCCATCACCGTTGCGAAGAAGGTGCGGCTTTTTTTCATGGTTTCCATGCACTCGCGGAAGTTACGGGCCTCGATTTGGGCCTTGGCCTGCTTGATCTGGTCGATCGGGGAAATATTGGAGCGGCGAATCGTCAGAAAATGCTCGATGACGAGAGTGATGGCGACGACCGACCCGACCAGGATGAAATAGGCGGGCCACTCGATTCCTTTGATGAAGATGTCGAGCAGCGATTGTCCGCCGCCCTCGCCCTCCTGCGCCAGCGCGGGCGCCGCCGCCGCCAACGCGAGCAGCGCCGGGCCGACACGTCGTAAACTCGTCATACATTGGTCCTTTCGTGGTGTACGGTTCGACCCGGCCTGCCGCGCGGCTCACAGTTCGCGGCCCGTCCGTTCCAGAGCGTTCGCCGGCGGCTGCTTCAGCCGCCGGCCAGATCGTTGCCGGTGACGATCTTCAACCTGGTGTTTCCGTTCTGCTCGACCATCTTTCGTAGGCGCGGCGTGCCGGGGGTGTCCCTCGGTGGCAGGTTGCCGGTCTCCGTCAAGGCAACTTCATCAAACAGGAAACAATAAATTTTGGTGCGCCCGGCGCGATTGAGCCGCGTCACTTCCGTAACGACGGAGTCGTCGAACAAGCCGTCGCTGAAGAACAAGATCGCCTCGGCGTTTTGTTTCAGCGCGCGCCGCAACGCCGGTAGCGGCTCCGTTTGGCCCATCGGGGACTTCCGGTCGATCCATTTGAAGAACGCGGCCTTCGAGTTCTTGTTGGCCGTCTGCAAGCTGTCGGCATAGCTCTCGGTTCGGAAGCGGTGGGAGCGGCTCGTCCCAGTGCTGTAGAAGATGATCACGTTGAAGGACTGGGACGGCTTGAGGTCGCCGATCGAGCGTTTCAAGGCCCGTTTGAGATCGCCAACGGACACAATAATCGAGCCCGAGAAGTCGATCACGTAAACCAGGCGATTGGCGAGGATCTTGGTACCCCACATGCTGGCGACACCGATGCCACGCCGGCCCGAGACGCCGCTGCCGAACCCGCCGCTGCCGGCCTCGCCGGCGCCTTCGCCGATGCCGATGATCCCGCCGCCCTCACCTTCGCCGAGCCCGAAATCGCCGGCGTTGTCGTCGCTGGCGAAGTCGGACATGTCCATCTCTTCGACGTCACGTAAGTCGTCGAGCTCGTCGAGCGAGTCCAGCACGTCCTCGGGCGCCTCGAGCTCCTGCTGGTCGGGCCACTCGAAGGCCGACTCCATCTGGTCGGCGAGGCTCTCGGTCAGGCCGGCCTCGTAGTCGCCGACGTCGATCTCCGGGCGGCCTTGGACCTCCCAGACCTTGAAGGCGGTGATTCCGATCAGGAACACGTGCAGAACGATGCTGGCCGTCAGCGGAAACCCGAGGTGTATCAGCCAGCGGAAAAGCGGATTGCGCATCTCGCGGTCGGCGAGGTTTTCCGGCTCCGCGACGACGCGCGGCTTCGGATTGGCAGACTCTTCGGGTCGTTCGCTCATGGCCCCATCACCATTTCAACCTCCGTGCCTCGTGCCGACATCAGCTCAGCTCATCGGCGGCGCCACACCGGCCACTCCCGGCGGCGGCGCGCCGCCGGAGGCCTGTTGCACGTACCGCATCCGCAGGTCGTAGAGCACCTGCGAGAGAAGTTTCTGCTCCTCTTCTTCGAGGTTGTTCTTGGTCTTGTCCTCCAGCACTTGCAGCAGGTCGATAAAGTGCTTGGCGACCTCCATGTTGGGCGGAAACTGCTCTCCGCCGGCCCCCGGCATCATGCCCAGCCCGGCCATGGCCTGCATCACGAAGATATTGAGCAGCTCGGCGAAGCTCGCCTCGGGCATGGGCGGCTGCTGTTCGGTGTCCTTGGAGAGGTCTTCCTTCTCGCGCCGGGCCTCGGCCTTCCAGTCGTCGTCGACGATAATCTTCTTTTCGTCGCCACTCATTCGGTTCCCTCTGTTAAGGGCAGGTTTGGTTGATCTTAGCGGATTCTGCGGGGGCTCACAACGCTGTCGCGAACCGGGAGTGCCCCGCGACGACGGGCCTCAACCTGCGGGCCACGCAGGGCCTTGCTCCGGCGCGGCGCCCAAACGTCCGCGTGCTTCGCACCGTCAGGTCGTCGCCCGCGCGCGTTTGCCCTTTCGGGGCGCCGGCTGCTCCTCGGGCTCCCAGAGTACAGCCGTCGGCGAGCGAGCG
>JACZRH010000004.1:8438-33861 GCA_022574815.1 Planctomycetota bacterium
GGTCGGAGGTGGGATACAACCGGGGTGGGGACTCGACGAGAGTCCACACCGGCCTAATGGAGCAGTCCCCGGATCGCCTGAAGGTCCTGCGTCGAAGCCACCGAGCCGGTGATGACGATCGCGATGAACTGAGAAACGGTGAAGCCCAGCGTGTCCAACGGATTGTCATCCCGGATCAGCTCGATCAGGTAGCGCGAGATCGGTTCGATCATCAACAGCGTACAAATGACCTGCCCATCGCGTTTTCGTCGCCAATACACGGCGCTGAGCAGCAGCGCGATCAGCCCCGCCGTAACCGTCGAGTAGAGCTGCGTCGGGTGGACCGGGAGCGAGGGATACTTCGCGGCCAGAGCGCGCAGCTCGTTCGCGGTCATGTTGTATTTTTTCATCTGTTTGCGGATGGTGTAGAGCTTCCGTTCGGCGTTGCGCATGGCGGACTCGAGCTGCGCGCCCTGCTGCTCCTGCCGGATTCGGGCCGCATCGTCGCCGGCTCTCACCGGCTTGGCCTTGAAAGCGTTCCAAGCCTGGCGTGCCTCTTGTTCGGCGAGATCGGCCGCTCGAATCTCCTCGTCGCTCGCTCGCAGATCGGCGGCGAGCACGGCAACCGATGCGCCTAGCGGCGCGACGACGACCAACTGCTGCGGCAGTTCCGCCCCGGCTACCTTATTTTGCCAGTGTTGGTTCGCGACGTTGCTGCCGTATGGAAATTGCACCTTCCACGCCAGGTCGCACTGCCCGCCGTAGCAGCAGCCGTTCAGGAAGCAACCGATGCGGCCGATCGCGAGCCCGAGCGCCCCGGAAGGAGCCATGATGTCCATGTACCAGCGGATCGACACCTTGGCTCTCCACAGATAGAAGAGAATCGACACGGTCGCCAGGACGAAGCCGCCATAGAATTCGAACCCGCCTTTCTGGACGCTGAAAACCTCCTGAAGGATCCGCCCGGGGCTGCCGTAGATGGCGAAGCGCTCGTCCCAATAGTGGACGACGTACATCGCGCGGCAGCCGATCACGCCGGCGAACAGCGCGATGAAACCGCAGTTGAGGATGACATCCGGGTTGGCCCCCGAACGGGCGGCTCGGCGGGCGCCCCAGAGGATCGCGGCCAGAAACCCGAAGCAGAGCATCAGCCCGTAGCCGGGAATGTCCCAATTGATGAACGGAATTCGCCAAACGACGGGCATCATAAGGGCACGTTCCTCGCGGCTCGGACAGCGGTTGGCAAACGGGAAATCCTATGGCGATCGCACGCCGGGGTCCACTCGCAGGTTGTCGATCAGACGCGTCGCGCCGATGTGAACCGCCAGCGCGACCAGGACCGGGGCCGCGACATTCGCGACCGGCTGCATCGTCTCGGGATCGACCACGGAGATGTAGTCCACTCGCGCCGGCCCGGCCTCCGTGATGATCCGTTGCATTTCGCGCGTTACGACCGCCGCGTCGCGTTCGCCGCCTCGAATCCGGTCGCCGGCGTCGCAGAGCGCCCCGTACAGGCTCGCGGCTTGGCGCCTTTGGGCGTCGGACAGGTTTTCGTTGCGGCTGCTGATCGCCAGCCCATCGGGCTCGCGGACGGTCGGACAGGCGACGATGCGGACCGGCATCCGCAGGTCGCGCACCATGCGCTTGATGATGGCCAACTGCTGGGCGTCCTTCTGCCCGAAGTACGCGACGTCGGGCTGAACGATATTGAACAGCGTGTTTACGACCGTGGTGACGCCGTCGAAATGCCCCGGCCGAAACGGCCCGCAGAGCGTTTCGGTCAAACGGCCGACGTTTACTTTCGTGACAGCGTCCTTCTCGTACATGGCTTCGACGGGCGGGAAGAACACGAGATCGACGCCGGCCTCCTCGCATTGCTTCAGGTCGCCACTTTCATCGTGGGGATAGCGTACGTAGTCATCCCTCGGGCCGAACTGCGTGGGATTCACAAAGATGCTCACGACCACGCAGCCGGCGTCGCGCCGCGCCGCTTCGATCAGCGACCGATGGCCGGCGTGCAAGGCCCCCATGGTCGGCACGAGCGCGATTGGCCGCCCGGCCTGACGGGCGGCGGCGAGAGCAGCACGCGTGGATGCGATGTCTCGGGTCACGTTCATGGGACACTATTGAAAACGACGCGGGGCCGCTTGTCATGGGCCACCCGACAGCCAATCGAGCGACTGGAATCCTTGCGCGGTAAACTCCCGTGGACGCCTGCGATACAATGCGCACCGCCGCAACTTGGCAACGCAGAGCAACGAGGAACATTCGACGGAGACGCCGCGATGGTACGACAGGTCATCCTATCGTCGATGATTTACGCGGTTTATTGCGCAGGCGCTCGCGCCGAGGACCCGACCTGGATCGCGCGGGGGCGCGCCGGGATGGTTGCCAGCGACTCGCCGGAGGCATCGCGCATCGGCGCCGACGTGCTGCGGGCGGGCGGCAACGCGTTCGACGCGGCCGTCGCGACTTCATTTGCGCTCAGCGTCTCGCGTCCGCAGAGCACAGGGCTGGGCGGGGGGGGCTTCATGGTCGCGTACATCGCGGCCGAAAAGCGCTTCGTCGCGCTGGACTTCCGCGAGACCGCCCCCGCGGGCGCGACCGCCGAGCGCTACGCCAGACTGTTCGCCGAACGCGGCGACGGCCCCTCGCCGAGCGTGTACGGCGGAAACGCGGTCGGGACGCCCGGGCAGCTTGCGGGGCTGACCGAGATTCGGCGGCGGTACGGGACCCGCGAGCTGCGCGACCTGCTCGCGCCGGCGATTCGGTTGGCCGAGGACGGATTCGCCGTCGACCGGCATTATCGCGACGCCGTTCGCAAGACCGTGCGCGAATTCGAGAAATGGCCCGACTTGTCAACGCGGCACGCCGCGATCTACGAAACACTCCTGGGCAACGGAAAGGCACCGTCGATCGGACAAATGGTGCGGCGTCCGGCCCTCGCGCGATCTCTTCGGGAAATTGCAGAAAAAGGCCCGGCCGCCATCTATGGTGGACGGATCGGCCAAGCGTTGGCGCGAGCCGCGCAGGAAGCCGGCGGCACGCTGACGATCGAAGACCTGCGCGGCTACCGCGTCCGGGAGCGCGAACCGGTCCGCACGACGTTTGCCGGCCACGCAATCATTTCGATGCCGCTGCCTTCCTCGGGCGGCTTGTGCCTCGCGGAGATCCTGAACATTGTCGAGGCCGCCGCGCTTCGCAGCGACCTTCATCCCGAGGAGTCGCGCACGCACGTCCTGATCGAGGCGATGAAGCACGCCTTTGCCGACCGCGCCCGAACTCTGGGCGACCCTGATTTCGCCGACATTTCCATCGCCCCGTTCCTGGACAAGAGCTACGCGGCCGAACTCGCTCGCCGAATCGATCGGGCCCGGCCGGCCCCGTCGCGGACCTACGGCCGCGCGACCGCACCGGACGACCGCGGCACGTCGCATTTCTGTGTCGTCGACCGGCTGGGTAACGTCGTCGCGCTGACCGAGACCATCAACGGCACGTTCGGATCGCTCGTGGTGGCCGAGCCTTTCGGGATCATCCTGAACAACCAGATGGACGACTTTCTCACCGCCCGCGGCCAAGCCAACCTCTACGGGCTCGTGCAAAGCGACGCGAATCTGGTCGGGCCCGGCAAGCGGCCGCTCTCGAGCATGTCACCGACGATCGTGATGAAAGACGGCCGGCCGGTGCTGGTATTGGGAGCGTCGGGTGGGCCGCGGATCATCACCTCCGTCTTGCAGGTCCTGCTGAACGTGATTCAGCGCGAGATGCCGCTGGACGAAGCGATCGCCGCGCTGCGGGTTCACCATCAATGGATGCCGGACGAGGTCTTCTTCGACCGCGCGCCGCCGAGCGAGACGGCGGATCGGCTGCGGGCATTGGGTCACGCAATCGCGCGCCAACGCCGCACCGGTATCGTTCAGGCCATCCGGATGCTCGCGGACGGGACGCTGGTCGGCGCCGGCGACCCGCGCAAAGGCGGCCGCCCGGCGGGTGTTCCTTGAGGGGAGTTGCTGCCTGAGCGCCGATCGGCCGCGAGGTTGTGCATCGCCGGAGCCGCGAAGCGTGGTTCACGCTCCGCCGTCGGTGCGTTTTACGCGGTGTACCAGCGACTGGGCCGAGGTCTTGATCCCGCGCAACTGCCCGATGAGCTGCTCGCGGTTGGGGGCGAATTCCATCGCCGTGTCGGTGTAGACCAAGCCTTCGTTGACCAGCCGCGCCAGCGAGTGCGTGAAATTGTGCATGCCGGACTCGATGTTGCCGGCGATGATCTCCGGCAGGACCTCGTCCTCGCCTTCGCGGATCTTCTCCTTGACGATCGCTTCGGCCAGCAGGCACTCGGTCGCGGGCACGCGCTGGATCGCCTCGTCGATCGCCGGCAGGAGCCGTTGCGCCAAGATGGCCCGCAAGCCGTTGGACAGCGAGCTGCGGATGAAAGCGTGCTGATCCTGCGGGAAGAACTCGAGCATGCGCCCTAGCGATTGCATCGTGTCGGCGGTGTGCAGCGTGGCGAACACGAGGTGGCCGGTCTCGGCCGCCTGCAGCGCGGCAACGACTGTCTCGCGGTCGCGCATCTCGCCGACGAAGATCACGTCCGGGTCCTGCCGCACCGCCGAGCGTACGCCGTTGGCGAACGATTCGAGATCGAGTCCGATCTCGCGCTGGCTGACGATGGACTTCTTGGAGCGAAAGGCGTACTCGATCGGGTCCTCGATGCTGATGATGTTGCACTGCCGCGTCTGATTGATGTAGTCGATCATCGCGGC
This sequence comes from Planctomycetota bacterium, assembly GCA_022574815.1. GTDB lineage: Bacteria > Planctomycetota > Phycisphaerae > UBA1845 > Fen-1342 > JACZRH01. Next base: position 13,181 of record JACZRH010000004.1, read on the forward strand.
CATGGTCGTGCTCTTGCCACAGCCGGTCACGCCGCAGACGATGATGATCCCCTCGAACGTCTCCTCGGCGAGCTTGCGAAAAATGGGCGGCAGGTGCAATTCCTCGAAGCTGGGTATCTCCGGCTTGACCCGCCGGATCGCCGCGTGCATGTGCCCGCCGGCGGCGAGAATGTTGATGCGGAAGCGTTCGCCGTCGGGCAGCGTGTACGCGAAGTCGAGCGAGCCGTGTTCCTCGAAGATCCCCTCGCGGCGCTTGGGAACGAGCGGTTTGATCAGGTCCTCGATCTGATGGCCGTCGACCTGGATCGCGGGCAGCGTAGTGCGCTGCAACCGGCCGGCGATCCGGAAAACCGGCGGGATGCCGGTCTTCAGGTGCAGATCGCTGGCGTCGAGCTGCTTCATGGCCTCCAGGAGCGGTGTGATGGTCTCGGGCAACTCCTTCAAATTCTGAATCGACATCGGCACACCTCGGAATCCGGACCGCTCAACCCCCGGAGCTGAAAAGGCCCAGAATAGCCGATCAGCGCTATCGGCGGCAAGCCGGTCGGCGGAGCGCAGGCGTCGACGTGCAGGGTTCCGGTTTCGGATGCTTGCGCGACAACGCGCTGCAAGCTCGCGACTCGGTCGCAACCCGCACCGGCCGGCTCGCGCGTCGGTTTTGAAGCCGTACTCTTGAATTGTTGCCGGCGTGCCGTGCAGACCGTGGGCCGAATCCCGGCTCCTATCTCCGCTTCATCAACGTGTTGTAGTCCTCGTAGGCCATGTCCGCCGCGAGCTTCTTGAATTGATTCCCCAACTCGTCGGGGATCTGGGCCCTGGCGATCTCCTTGAAGTATTTCCCGAGCGCCGCTTCTTCCGATTCGAAGGAGCCTTTCTTGAACTCCCAGTTGCGGTAATTCAGTTCGTTTCGGACCTTGTCCGGTGCCACAATGATGACCTTGTACGTGCCGGTCGCGAAGGCCCGCACCCACGCCTGCACCAGGCGCAGCACGTTCTTGAACTGGGCGTTGCGCTTGCCCGATACGAGCGCCTTCCGCAGGATTTCGAGCAAGGCGGGATTCCTCTTGAGCATCAGATAGAAGTGATTCAGCTTGTCGCCTTCCTCCCCAACCTGCTTGAGCTGCTGAAGCATGTACTGCACGTGGCCCTCGAGCACCGCGAACGTGCCGGCGAACTCGACCAAGGCGTCACACACCTGCTCCATCGTGTTTTCCGTGGGAACATGCGTCTCCACGAACACGTCCGGCAGCCTCTCGTTCATCCGCCGCCACAGCCGGCCGAACGCCGCGTTGGCGGTCTGCTCTTCGGCGGCGCTGACGTCGGATTGGGCGTCGGCCACATGCAGGTCGCGTTCGTGCTTGGCCGCCTCGGCCTGCTTGCGCAACTCCAGGTTGGCCGCCTCGAGCTCGTTAATTTTTTCGGTCAGCTCCGTGGCCTGGTCGCCCATGGTCTGGCGCGAAGTCTTCAACTTGTCGTAGCGCAACGCGGCCTGTTCGGTCTCGTTGATCTGGACCCGCAGCTTGGCCTCCAGTTGGGCGATATCCTTCAGCAGACGTGAACGCTCGTCGGTGAGCTCCTTGATCTGCTTTTGTTGCAGCGAGAGCGACTCGATGGCCTGCTTATGATCGTCGCGCTCCTGTTGGAGCGCGGCTTCGACCTCCTCACGCCGCGCGGCCTCGGACTTGAGCTTCAGGTCCAGACTCGCGCGCTGCTGCATCAGTCCCTGCACCGCGCCTTTCGAGGACTCCCCGCCCAGCGTTTGCACGGCCGGTTCGTCACGCTTTTCAGCCGTCCCCAACAGCGACGCCACATCCGGCAGCAGCGCCCCGCGGCGTTTGTCGTCGAGCGCGCTGAGCGCCTCGGACACCACCTGCGTCAAATCGCCGTGCTCGGCGGCGTCGTATCGGCCGGTCTCGATGGCCGCACGCCCCAGACTGGCCAGTCGCTCGGCCGGCATCGATATGATCGGTTCGGACATCTGCGTGGCCCTCCTTTTTTGCACGTTTGCCGGCGACCGTCTTACGCGCCGCCCTTCAAGGTCGCGCGTAGAGACTCGCCCGGCGTAGCGCGGCCGAAAATGAGGTCGTCCAGAAACGAGATCAACCCGCGCAGCTCAACCAGCGGCAGCAGCCCGCCGCCGGTCGTGCGCGGCGCGGGATAGCTGCGGTCCGGGCAGAAGCTGAATCCCGGGATCGAAGTGATCGTTCGAAAGCCGAACGTCACGATGGCCTTCCACAGGTTGGTCGGAAAGCCGTCGAGCTGCGCACTGGCCCGTTCGTCTCCGTCATAAAGGAGCTTTCGGCGGCTCCAGAGAGCCGCGGGCGTGTCGACGTCGCAGCGGGCCGCGATCCACCCGCGGGCCTGATCGTCGCGCTGCTTGGCCGGCACGGCGAGGCATGCGCTGGTCAGCTCCTCGCGCTCGGCGAGAATCTCGTCGCGCAGCCGCGTCGTGTTCCGCTCGTCGTGAGAAATCAGCATTTCAAACAGCAACATCCCCAGCGCGTGCAGGTCGACCGCCTCGCCGAAGAAAGGATACCACACGCACAGGCTGCCCTCGATCTGCGAGGTCGCCTGTAAGCCGCCGACCTTCCCCGTCGCGCGGCCGATGAACGGCAATCCCTCTCCGTCGTCCGGATCGTGCTCGGGTGCCGGCTTGAGCTTCGCTTCCCAGCCCTCGCCGACGACGCTCATCACGTCGTCGCGGCAAATCAACTTCCGCGCGATGCCGAGTTCTTCGAGCAGCACGTGTACGTCCGCCGCGTTCTCGCCGGCCGGCTTGGATGACTTGACATACACGGTCGCCGTCCGCGGGTCGCCGAAATAGCGCGCCGCCTCGGGCACCTCGGGCGGCAGCAGGGCCTGCTCGGAAAACGCCGGCGGACAGGGGACGGCGACGCCTTCGGGCGTCTCGGCCCGCGACAGCGGTTGCAGTCCGATCTTCCGCAGCAACGGCTGAAACCCCCAATACGCCGCCGGGCACGACACGGGCCGCCGCCACGTGACGCGCACGGTGTCGTCGTTCCAGCACAAGTGCGGCGCCTGGGTCGCGCGCCAGGCCGCGTCGAGCTGGTCGAGCGTGTCCGCGATCAGCGCCAGCTTCACACGCGCCAGCTCGAGCAGTTGCCGGCCGTCGGTTTCGCCGGCGAGCAGCAGTGGCGGGCCGGAGGTTTCGACCTCGCGCGCCCGTTCCCGCCGCCAATGCTCAAATTCGTTGGACGCTGCGGACTCCTGCTCGAGCACCGCCCGCGGACCGGCGCCGCCGATGATTTTCGCCACTTCGCCCAGCCGCCATTCACCCAACGGCAGGGCCGTCACGGGTGTCTCGGCGGCGTTGACCACGACGAGCCGATCGAGCGCGTAGGCGTAGCCGCCGCCCGCGGGGAAACAGCGCTTCCGCTCCGGACAGGCACAACACGTGTGCTCCAGCGCCAGGCGGTTCGCCGCCACAGGATCGTCCCGCGCCAGCAACGTCGCTTTTTCGACCACCTTGCCCTGGTCCAGGATGAGCTGTTCGAGCGACTGGGCCTCGCCCACCGCCGTCGCGCCGCCCGCGCCGCCATAGATACTCACCGGCGTCCCGTCTGCGGGTCCGTCCCAGGCGAGCAATTCCGGGGCCAGTTGGTCACCGTCCGAGCCCGCGTGATCGGTCTCGTCCGAGGACGGCGGCGAGCCGAGCGGCTCGGCGTTGTTCGGCGAACGGGCCTCGAAGAGCCGATGGCGCTTTCGGCAAAACAACAACGGGCCGATCGAATCGGTACGGCCCATGATCTTACGAACCAGATCCGTCCCGGGGACCACGGGGAGTTTCTCATAGAGCGAAGGCAGCGCCCGCGCCGCACGAACCAGCGCCGCGGCGGGCACCTCCTTGGTCGGGCCGACCGACGTCGGATCCAGGATCAGCAGCACCTCGACGGGCTGGACGAGACTGCCGTCCGCCCGACACAGACCGGCGAGATAGGCCTGGAGCACGCCCAGCGGCTTGTCGAACGCTACCATCGTTTCGACGGCCACCGCGGCTTGGTCCGGCGGCGGCCCCAGCACGCGCAATGCGCCCCCGCACCCTACCGGCATCCGAACGAATGAGTTTTGTGCGCTCTGTTGATCCATCAGTGGTTCGAGGACCGCCACTGGGGCGGCACGCCCTTTAGAATGCGAAATAGGGCTGGGATTATAGCGACAACTCTCGGCCGCGCACACCGGCCCGCCGGACCCGCCTGTTCTCTCCGAGAATCCCGCCTCCCGCGGCGATTGCGCCCCTGGGGCGCACGGATCTGTTCGGTCCGAAGCGCCGGTTTCGATCAGCGCTGAGTGCGAGTCCGGGAGGCGCGCCGGACCGCCCGCTTCAGCGCCCGGGCCAGCTCCTCGAGCCAGGCGACGCGCACCATACAAGCTTACGCGTCGCCCGACGGCGTCGCCCGCCTTCTACGAGCTGTGCCGGACCGTCAGCGTCGCCGGGTCGCTACGGGACGGATTTTCGTTCGGTTGAGCAGAATGGAAATGTTGTCATTGCGGTAATTCACGATCGCCAAGTCGAGGTCGCCGTCGCTGTCCCAGTCGTCGGCGGTCGCGTAAGAAGGATTTCCGCCGGTTTCAAGCAGCCATCGCTCGGTGAAGACCCCGTTGCCTCTGTTGATCAGGATGCCGGCGTAGTTTTCGTAATAGTTCAGCACTGCAAGGTCGACGGCAGCGTCGCCATCAAAGTCGCCCGCTACGAAGCGGGCGCCACCTTCACCGGCTGGAGAGGCGAGGCCGTCGCGGAACGATCCGTTGCCGCGATTGATCAGCACGGTAACCATCGCACGACCGTTGTCGGAGTGCAGTACCACCAGATCGGGAATCTCGTCGCTGTTCAGGTCAACAATTGCAACCTGTCCCGGCCGGCGCACATCCAGAATTGCGCCGTCGCCGAATGTTGCGTTCCCCAGATTGAACAGCACGGAGACGTTGTCGCCGACATACTTGCGACCAGTCAAGTATCCCCGATTGGTCACGGCCAGATCGGGAAGACCGTCGCCGTTCAGGTCGCCGAGCGCCAGCGACCCCGAGCTGATTCCCACTTCGTAGGCTGCGCCGACGGCAAATGTCCCGTCGCCGTCGTTGAGGAAAGTCAGGACGCTCCCGGGAAGCCGGTTCACGGGCCCACCAATGAGAACTACCAGATCCAGATCGCCGTCGCCATCCAAATCACCCGTGCTCAGGTCTCCGCTCCAGTGTCCGGCGTCGTGCAGGACGGCGTCATCAAAGGTCGCATCGCCGCGATTGAGCAGGATCGCCAGACGCCCTTCGCTGAGCGTGGCCGCGAGGTCCTGATCGAGGTCGCCGTCAAGGTCCGCGACAACCAGGCGGCCGACCGGGATACCGACCTCGCACGTCAACCGAGTCGGAAACCGTCCGCGGCCGTCGTTTAGCCCGATCGTGATGGTTTCTAGGTAGCCGTTGGAACAGGCCAGGTCGGGCGCGCCGTCCCCATTGAGATCGCCGCTCGCGACAGACCCCGGCGTCGGGCCGAGGCGTGTCACTTCGGCCGCGAATCGGCCCTGGCCTGCGTTCAGCAGTATGGCAAGCCTCCCGCGCCCTCCGCTCGCAATGATCGCGTCGGGAAGAGCGTCTCCGTCTACGTCGGCAACCGCGAAGCCCGTCCCCAAGCTCGCCAGCGCGTGAACCGAGTGCGGCGCGAGCGTTCCGTCGCCGCGGTTCCGCAGGACCATGACGTTTCCGGGTATGGTCTTGTCGCCGAGCGTATCGCCGTGGTTCAGCACGAGAAGGTCCAGGTTTCCGTCGCGGTCCAGGTCACTCCATTCCAATGCTTCGGGATTGTCTCGGATGTTGTAAAAGACCTCGTCGACGAACGTCGCATTTCCAGCGTTGCGAAACAGCCGGACCGAGCTGTGATGCGCTTCGCGATAGACGGCGACGGCGACGTCTTGATCGCCATCGTGGTCCACGTCGCCGATCGCGATCGAGCGCGGGAAGTCCCCCACCGGGGCGGACACACCGGCGGCAAACGTCGCGTCGCCGTGGTTGAGCAGCACTTGAATCTCGCTCGGCGCTGCCCGCGCCGCGACGAGATCCAAATCGCCGTCGCCGTCCAAATCGCCGATGGCCAGGGCCTTCGGGTACCCTTCAAAGGCTACCCCGCGCTGGGTTGTGAAGTTCGCCCGGCCGTCGTTCAGCCGAACAACCAGCGCTGCACCGAGCCGGACCACCATGTCAAGATCGCCATCGCCGTCCAGGTCGCCGATCGCCATCGGGCCGAAAAAATCGCGGGTATCGGAGGCGGCGTGCAAGACGAAGGTTCCGTCGCCGCGATTGAGCAGAACGGACAACCCGCCGTCCCCTCTGCTTGCCGTCAGCAGGTCGAGGTCGTTGTCGCCGTCCAGATCCGCCGCTATGATTTGGTATGCGTTGGGCGCGATGTCGTAGGACCCCCCCTCGGCAAAGATCACGTTTCCGCGGTTGATCAGGATGGAAACGATAGCGTCCGGCCAGCCGACCATCGCGAGATCAGGAAGGCGATCGCCGTTCAGATCACCCACGGCTACGGCGTACGGGGGATTGGCCACCGGCATCGTGGGGTTGCCGAACAGGGGAGACCTACACGCGTTTGAATCGGTGCTCGGCGGGTCGTCGCTAGCGTCCCAACAGAGGGAGGTCGACGCGGCCGAGGCGATCGTTGCGAGCAGTAGCGCGAGCACGCCGAATAAGACCGGCGAGAAAATGAGGATTCCCGGTTGCACGGCGAAGAATGCGTCGAACCGGATGATGGCGTCGGGCAGCTGTCTGCCGCGCCGGTAATTCGAGTGAGTCATGCCGCACCTCCATTCATTCACATTGTAAGCAGCCTCGGCCCGCCGCAATCGGGCTGGGCCGCGACACACGAGCGACGCGAGAACGAACTCGTCTTTCATCGCGCAGAATCAGCGCACAGGGCGATGCACAATGGCGCCAAACGCGTGTTGCCGGATAGCCGGCGCGGAAACTCGCTGCGCACTCGGGAGAGCGAGCACGAGCGGCTCCATGACGGCGTGTTCCGCGCAAGCGCGCACGACGATGGACACTGTGCGTCGGGACGGAATTGCAGGGAGAAGAACGTCGAAGACGGATTGAATCGGGCGCTTAAGGAGAAAAGAATAGTATGAATTTCAATACTGCACTTGCCTGCGGCCCTTTTTTTTCCCGTCACGATGCAATTCAGAATGTACTACACGGGAGTCTATTCCCACTGGCGGTCGTGTCAACACAAATCTCCGAATTTCTTTCGATCGCGCGGACGAGGCGTTGGATCGGCGGGTTCCCCCGGCCTTGACGGCCTGTCGTTTGGAAGACCGGATTGGGGACCCGACTCACAGCGCCACCCTGCGGCGAGTGCGCTTTCGAGACTGGAGCCACGCCGCCGAAACGCCCGTGCCTCTTTTCGCGGGCACCGACCGCCGGCACCCGGTGTGCGGCAGACATCGTCGCCGCCCCGTTGAAATCAGGGCGGCCATTCACTTTCCGCGCCGCCGGCGGCGCGTCGGTCGCTCGATGGCGGCGGCGACCTCTTCGAGCCATGCGATGCGGGCCTGAGCGAGCAACAGGGCATTCCGCGCTGCATAGTGCAGAAACTCATTCTGCGAGCGGGGATGGTCGCGGCAGTCCTGCTCCAGAAGCGGCCACGCGGCGCGCAACTTGGTCAGGGCGTCAAGCACGAACGCGAGCGTACTCGCGCGCGGCAACGCACGCTGAAAGAGCATGCGCGTGCGCAAAGGATCATAAACCAGTGACACGTCAGCCGCGGGCAGCGGCAGGGTGAGCCAGCGCCGCAAAGCCACCGAGCCCTTGCGTGTCAGGCCATAATCGCGGCGGCGACGCCGGCCCTGGCGGGCGGGCTTCGAGCGCAGGTAGCCGCGCTGCTCCAGTCGAAGCATCAGCGGGTAGATCGAACCCGCGCTCCCGCTGAAGCGCGCCGTGCGCGACTTGGCGCACAAAGTCCGAATCGCGTAGGCCGTACACGGGGCGTGCTGGTAGACCAGCCCGAGCACGGCTTGTTCCAGGTCGCTGAGGGCCACGTTCGCTCCTGACGCCGGTACGCGCTTACATCTTCGCACAATTCTGACAGGTGCAAACCGCGGGCACAGTCTATATAATACGAATCGTACTATACCGGGACTCGCCCGCCGAGACGATCCGCGACACCAAGCAGGAGAAAAGCATGAGCCGGCTTCACCCTTCCCGCCCAGCAACTCTCATCGTGGCTCTGGCCCTTGCCAGCGCTCCCGCCGCCGGGGCCGAGGAATTCACCTACAACCTCAAGAACCTCAAACGCGCCACGGTTGTCGGCGAAACAACGGGCGGCGGAGCACATCCCGTCTTCGGCCAGTCGCTTCCGCACGGCTTCTCGATCACGGTCCCCTTCGCAAGGGCCATCAATCCCATCACGAAAACGAATTGGGAAGGCGTCGGCGTAACGCCGCACATTGAAACCTCCGCGGACGGCGCGCTGGACGCCGCGCTCGAACATGCCCGCCGGGCGGCCGCAAAGAAGGAGACCGCCCGAGCGCCCTGAGCCCCTGTGCATCCCAGCGCACATCGAATGGACGCTAGGCCATTCGGAGCGCGGGCGTGTCGCCCCGGCGACGCGCCCGCGTCTTTGTTTGCCAGCCATGTGGCGTGCTCCGGCGATCGACGCGGACGCCCGCTGGGCATCGGACGCACGGACGGCAGATCCGGCGAGGCCCGAGCGAATGACGCTTCGCCTAACCTGGGTGACGGCGCGGAAGACGTTGCGGGGCCGCTACTTGCATTCCGAGACCAGATTGATCATCATATGAAAGTCGTGAGAGCGACGGTGAGCGCCAGCCACTTCGGTTCATGGTCCTCAGGAGGCGGCAAACACCTCCGCTGGTCGAAGTTTTTGTTCAATGAGGGTCGCAGCATGAAACCATGGCTAGGTGTATTGGCAGGGGGCGCCTTGTTCGTCACCCCCGCGCTCGCGCAGGACTCGGCCTTCCGGCTGTACCTCGCGTACGAAGGCGTCGAGGGAAACACGCCGCTCGGCGGGATTTCGCCGGACCAGAGGAATCCGCTGGTAGATCCCCACCGCGGGGCCCGACTGTACGTCTGGGGTCAAGTGATCGGCGCCGAGACCCCGCAGAAGTACGTCTCGGTCGGCTACAACGTCGTGACCACCGGTGCCGCTCGGGTAATCGGCGCATCGACGTGGAACTACACCAACATCCTTTCGCGCTGGTCGGTTACCAACCCGGGTACGCTCGGCGGCGGAACGCTACAGAACGTCCGCCTCACCGCGAACCCGATCGGGTTCTTCGGCGTCGCCGACAACGCCGGCCCCGGCAACTTCGACGGGCAGTACGACCCCGGCACGAAGTCGTCCGTCCTCGGCTGGATCGATGTCGACGCTGCCGGGGGCCCCGGCGGCGGCATCTTCCTGCAGGTCGGTGACATCGGCATCATCCGCACCAACACCCTCGGAAACCCGCAAGCCACCTGGGACGATGTCTACCTCGGTTTTGGTGATGAGAACGCCGGCCTCATGGGCAACAGTTTCGACATGGGCAGCCCGTTGCCGGAAGCCTTCGTCGGTGTCCCCGAGCCCGCCGGCCTGCTGCTGCTGGGTCTGGCCGGTCTGGCGATCCGCCGTCGCTAGGGAGAGGCGTATCATGAAACGACTACTATGGGTCCTAGCAGGGAGCGCCTTGTTCGCCGGCCCTGCGCTCGCGCAGGACTCGGCCTTCCGGTTGTACCTCGCGTACGAGGGCGTCGAGGGGAACACGCCGCTCAGCGGAATCTCGCCCGCTCAGAGGAATCCGGTGCTCACCTCCACCGGGACGCACCGACTGTACGTTTGGGGCCAGGTGATCGGCGCCGAGACCCCGCAGAAGTACGTCTCGGTCGGCTACAACGTCGTGACCACCGGTACCGCTCGGGTAATCGGCGCATCGACGTGGAACTACACCAATATCCTTTCGCGCTGGTCGGTTACCAACGCCGGTCAACTCCACGGCGCAACGCTGCGAAACGTCCGCCTCGCCGCGGACCCCGACGCGTTCTTCGGCGTCGCCGACAACGCGGGCCCCGGCAACTTCGACCAGCAGTACGACCCCGTGACGAACTCGACCGTTCTCGGTTGGATCGAGGTCGACGATGGCCTAGGTCCCGGCAGCGGCATCTTCTTGCAGATCGGTGACATCGGCATCATCCGCCTCAGGACCATCGGCAACCCGAACGGCACCTGGGACGATGTCTACCTCGGTTTTGGTGATGAGAACGCCGGGCTCATGGGCAACAGTTTCGACATGGGGAGCCCGATCGCGGAAGCCACGATCGTTCCAGAGCCCGCCGGCCTGCTGCTGCTGGGTCTGGCCGGTCTTGCGATCCGCCGTCGCTAACCCGACGCAGGACGGCGTAGCGAGCTTTTGACCCGCCGGTTTTCCTCGAACGGCCGAGTTGCGATAAGCTGGCCGGATGTTCGAGAACACCGACGCCTACGTCGGCCCGGCCGCCGGCGTTGCGACATCCGTGTTGTGGACGGCGACCTCATTGCTGTTCACCGCCGCCGGCCGCCGGCTCGGGCCGGTCACCGTCAACGCCGTCCGCATCGTGCTCGCGATCGCGCTGCTCGCCGTGACGCTGCGCCTGCGTTTTGATATCTGGCTGCCGGACGCACTCGCGCGGCAGGTCGTGTTCCTCGCGATCTCGGGCATCGTCGGCCTGAGCATCGGCGACCAGGCCCTGTTCACCGCCTTCGTCGATATCGGCCCCCGGCTCACCGTGCTCATCATGACGACCTCGCCGCTGTTCGCGGCGTTCTTCGGCTGGATCGCGCTGGACGAGTCGCTGTCGGGCCTCGCCTGGGTCGGCATCGCGCTCACGCTCGGCGGCATCGCGTGGGTCGTCATGGGGCGGCCGCCGCGCGTCGGCGTCCCGGAAGCTGCTGCGGCGCACCACACCCGCGGCTTGTTTCTGGCATTCGTCGGGGCCGCCTGTCAGGCCGGCGGTCTGCTGCTGAGCAAGCAAGGCATGGGGCACGGCTGGCTGCCCGAGCAGGAGCGCATGAATCCACAGGCCGCGACGCTGGTGCGCATGATTTTCGCCGGCGTGGGCATGGTCCCGATCGTGATGTGGCACCGCGCTCGCCGCCGCCGAACAACGGCCCGCCGCGTAACGCCCGACCGTTCGGCTTGGTCGGCGGGAATGGCTCTTACGTTTGCCGGGGCGGTCGTCGGGCCGTACCTGGGCGTGTGGATGTCGTTGGTCGCGGCGGACGGGGCGTCGCTGGGCGTCGCGCAGACACTCTGCTCGCTCTCGCCTATCTTCATCCTGCCCTGCGTCGCGTTGCTCTACAAAGAGCGGGTCAGCGCTCGAGCCGTGCTGGGTGCGTTGGTCACGGTCGGGGGCGCGGTGTTGCTGATTTTCGGGTCGCGCTAGCACTCCAGCGCTAAAACGCCCCCCACCGGGCGGCGGGTTTCGACGTCATACCGAGCGAAGCGAGGGATCTTGGGGCGAACGCAAGCGTACGATTCGTCAGCCCTACTGCTCTTCCGTCGCTTCGCCGCGGCGCACCGGCCGGTCCTTTCAATGCGCCGAGTTCGGGTCCGGCGCGGCGTTCACCGCGCTCGCCGCGGGCGTGCGTTCGAGCAGTTCCTGCACGAGCTGCGCGAGCTTGCTGGGGCTGAACGGCTTGGGCAGGAAGCGGACCTTCTCCCGGTCGACCGTCACGTCGAGGCTGTTGTAGTCGTGCCGCCCGGTCAGCACGACCACGGCTCGCAGCCCGTCCACCACGCCTTCCTGACTGATAAGCGTCAGCCCGTCCATGCGCGGCATGTCGACGTCGGTGATGAGAAGGTCGAAGTCCGCCGACCGGAGCAGCTCGAGCGCCGCCTGGCCGTCGCACGCCCGAACGACCTCGTGCCCGTTGCGGCCCAGCCAGGTCGCGATGATGTGGTTCATGTGCGGCTGGTCGTCGACGGCCAATATTCTCGCCATGGTCGTGTCTCCCAGGCCGCCGCGCGAGCGTCCGGCCGCTTGGATTCTTCAATTGCTCGCGCGATTTTCCAAGGGCGCCGCGACGGCGAAACAGAGCGGGTCACCCGAGCGGCCGTGTCGGAACCGGTGCCGAGTTTTTATCGCAATCGCATACCGTGTAGATCTTATGAGACACGCGAGCTTGGCCCCGCCGCGACGGGGTGATGAACACGGTTCACATTCAAGCCGATGCAAGGAGAGCCGTGAGCGCGTCGGCGGACGCTTGGCCTGCGTGGGTTCCTCAGGGGGCTCAATCAATCCGGAGTCGGGGCCGGCAGCGGCCGACCCTCCGGGCGACGGAGCCCTTCCCGGCACCTTCGCGTGCTGAGCCGGTTCTGCTCCCGACGTGCAGTGTGTCTGACGAAGAAACGGAGCCGCCGTGTCTAACAACGCAGAGATTGGCGAATTGTTCCGCGGACTCGAGCGCGATGGGGCGCTGGCCGCGGCGCTGCGCGACGCGGTGCGCCTGGCTTGCGACGCCGGTCGAGGCCAGGCAGCGGCCATCGTGGCTGACCTCGACTTCTGCGGCGAGGCGCGCCATCGTTTTGCGCACGATCCGCGGGGATTGCTCGCGGAGCTGTCGGAATTCCGGGAGCCGGACGATCCGGAGCACGAGTGTGCCGGAGACGATCAACAGGATCCGGGAGGTTCCGCGACGGCCCTGCATATCCCGCTGAATTGCGGAGGAAGGACCGTCGGGACGCTGGTCTTTCTTCCATCTCCCGAAACACGCGCGGACCAGGTCACGGCCCGGACCGCGAGTCTCTGCGCCGTGCTGGCGACTCTGCTGGCGGCCGAGGAGAGCAACGCCACGCGGACCTCGTCGGGCGTGTTGGGCCGCGAGGCCTTTCGCCGACGACTCACATCGGAACTCTCCCGTTCGGCGCGCAGTGCCGAAGAACTGGCGATGCTGCACGTGACGCTCGATCCGAGCGCCGGCGATCCGGCCGACGGCGAGAATACCTGGGCGCACGTCGCCGCCCTGGGCGAGACGCTCACCGACCGGCTTCGCAGGAGCGATGTCATCGGAGTGCTCGGGCCGAGCCACTTGGCGGTGCTGCTTCCGGGGACTAGTCGGCTTGGGGCGCGGATCGCCGCCCGGCGAATCGAGCTGCTGGTTCGCATGCCGGAGAACCTGCGGCGCGGTTCGGACGAATTGTTCGCGGCGCCCGAGTGTCACCTGCGAATCTATCCCGAAGACGGAGGTGACGTGGACACGCTTTGCCGGCTGCCCCGTTTGCGCGGCGGTACGAAACAGAACGCTCTCTCGACGGTGAATCCTCAATGACGGCAAGCCTGCTGGCACAAATCGACGGCCCGAGCGACGTCAAGCGACTGGGGCTCGACGAGCTGCAGGACTTGGCCGCGCAGCTTCGCGAGGAGATCGTGCGCGTCACGGCCGCCAACGGGGGTCATCTCGCGACAAACCTCGGCAGTGTCGAACTCTCGATCGCGCTGCACTACGCGCTCGACAGCCCGCGCGACAAGATCATCTGGGACGTGGGAAACCAGTGCTACGCGCACAAGCTCATCACCGGGCGACGCGAGCGGTTCAAGACCCTCCGCCAGACCGACGGCCTGAGCGGGTTCGTCACCCGCTTCGAAAGCCCGCACGATCATCTCAGCGCCGGGCACGCGGCGACGGCGCTCTCAGCGGCGCTGGGGATCGCCAGCGCGCGCGATCAGTTGGGGGATGATTACAGCGTGGTGGCGATCGTCGGCGACGGCGCGATGTCGGCCGGGCTGAGTTACGAAGCGCTCAACAATCTCGGCACGTATCAGTCGCAATTGCTGCTGGTCCTGAACGACAACAGCTTTTCGATCTCACCGAGTTGCGGGGCTCTCGCGCGGACCTTCAAACGGGCCCAGGAGCGCGTGCTCGACGGCAACATCTTCGAGCAGTTGGGAATCCAATACCTCGGCCCCGTCGACGGCCACGACCTGCCGCTGCTCATCGAGGTCTTGCGCGACGCGCGGCAGGTCGACCGGCCGATCGTGCTGCACATCGTCACCCAGAAAGGCAAGGGCTTCGCGCCCGCCGAGCAAAACCCCACGCAGTATCATGGCGTGTCGCCGTTCGACATCGAGAGCGGGCTGCCGCTCGCGAGCAAGAAGGGGACGAGCTATTCCGAACAGTTTGGCAACGAGCTGCTGCGCATCGCCGAGGAGGACGATCGCGTAGTCGCGATCACGGCGGCGATGACGACGGGCACGGGGCTGGAGCCCTTCGCGAAGCGCTTTCCAGACCGTTTTCATGACGTGGGGCTGGCCGAGCAGCACGCCGTTACCTTTGCCGGCGGGCTCGCGCTCGGCGGCTGTCGCCCGGTCGTGGCGATCTATTCGACGTTCCTGCAACGCAGCTTCGACCAGATCCTGCACGACGTGTGCCTGCAAAACCTGCCGGTCACATTCGTGCTCGACCGGGCCGGGCTGGTCGGGGCCGACGGGCCGACCCATCACGGCGTGTTCGATCTCAGCTTTCTTCGCACCGCGCCGCGCATGGTCATGATGGCTCCCAAGGACGGGGAGGAACTCTCGGCGATGCTCCGGGCGGCGATCCAACACGACGGGCCCGCCGCCATCCGCATCCCGCGCGGAACGGTGGTGCCGCCGGCCCCGGGCCAACCGGCCATGGCCCCGATCGAAATCGGCCGCGGCGAGTTGCTGCGTGAGGGCAAGGACGTGGCGTTCCTCGCGGTCGGCAGCATGGTTCCACGGGCGCTCGAAGCCGCCGAGGAACTCGGGCAGCGCGGCGTCTCGGCCGGCGTGGTCAACGCCCGCTTCATCAAACCGCTGGACGCCGACCTGATTCTTGATACCGCCGCGCGCGTCGATCACATTTTCACGATCGAGGAGCACGTGCTACACGGGGGCTTCGGAAGTGCCGTGCTCGAGCTGTTCGCCGAGCACCGTGTTCAGACCCCGGTCACTGTGTTCGCGTTGCCGGACGAGTTCATCGAGCACGGCGCGACCGAGAAACTGCTGGACGATCGCGGGCTGTCCACCGAGAAGATCGTTTCGAGGGTCCTGCTCGAACGCGAGGCCGAGCCCGGTGATGCGGCCCATCCCGCGCCCAAGTTCAACGAGCCGCGGCTGCGCGCCGCGATCGCGCGGATCATGCAGCGCTCCTTGCCCGAGGACCTGCGAATCTGGGTCGACGCCTACGGCAAAGTCGGGGACCGCGACCCGTTTCTGTGGAAGTGGTGCCTGGAAGGCGTCGATCTGACCACGCTCTCCTGCATCGACCCGGAGCTGCGCGACGCCAACCGGGTCACGAAGGTCCTCGGCGTGATGGTCGATGTCCTGCTCGACGACGTGGCCGACCAGGCCGACGACTCGACCTATCTGGAGTGGCTGCTGAAGATCCCGGTCTCACCTTACCCGCCGGACTTCTCCACGTTTCTGCCCGAGCAGCAGGCCTACGCAGACACGCTCGGCCGCGTTTGGGAGACGATCATGACGCGGGCGCGGTCCTACCCGCGCTTCGAGGAGTACCGCGAGCTGCTGCGTTTCGACTACATGCAGCTTCTCAACACGATGCGCTACAGCCAGATGATCAACCGCGACCCGCGCGTGCTCAACATCATCGAGCACGACCTGTACCTGCCGCACAACATGCACATGATGATCTCGGGCACACTGGACCTGATGTGCTCGCCGAGCTTCGAGCGCGCCGAGCTGGGCCGCCTGCGGGCGGTGCTCTGGCATGCCCAGTGCATGGGCCGCATCGGAAACCTGATCACCACCTGGGAGCGCGAGCTGGCCGAGCGCGACTTTACCAGCGGCGTGTTCGCGCTGGCTTTGCAACGGGGCTACCTCAACGTCCAACAGCTCATGGACACCGACACCGACGTGTTGCGCGAGGCCATCTCCTCGCGTGACTGCGAATCGTTCTTCCTGAACCGCTGGCGACACCACCGCACCCAGATCATTGCGCTGGCAAACTCGATCCAATCCGTTGATGTCAGCCGTCTCGTCGATGGGTTGGAGCAGCTTCTGGAAATCCACTTGGGCAGCCGGGGACTCAAATGACCAACCATGATGAATCACAACGAGACCGAAACAGGATGCCCGAGAATGCGCGCCCGCACCTGGGTGACGCCGACATCATCATCGTCGGCGGCGGGCCTTCGGGATCTTCCACCGCGCTGCACCTCGAGCGGCTCGACCCCAAACTGGCCGCCAGAACCATCGTGCTCTGAAAGCACCGCCACCCGCGCGAGAAAATCTGCGGCGGCGCACTGACGCTGAACGCCGAACGCATGATCTCCGATCTCGACATCTCGCTCGACATTCAGTACGCCCCGGTGCATCACGTGCGGCTGGTCTACGGCGAAGCCTCGTTCGACTTCCCCGAGGACGGCTGCGCGAAACGCATCATCCGCCGCTGCGATCTCGATGGTCTGCTGTTTCAGACGGTCAAGGACCGCCACGTGCCGACGGTCGAGGAGATTCGCGTGATCAAGGTGGTGCGACGCCCGGACCACCTGGTCGTCATGACCGACCGCGGGCATTATCGCGCCAAGGTGGTCGTCAGCGCCGATGGCGTGCATGCCGTGCTGCGCAAGACGCCGGGTTTCGGACCCGGCCGGATGACGCGCATCTACGAGGTCAAGACCCCGGCCGACCCGGCCAAGGAAGCGGTCTTTCTTGACCAAGTCCTGCTGGTCGACGTGAGCTACATCCACGAGGGGTTGGGCGGATACTACTGGGACTTTCCCTGCTACGAAGGTCCTGCGCCGAACGTCAGCCGAGGCATCGTCGACGCGCCCAACATCGCCAGCAAGGTGTACCTCGACGAGCTGCTCGTACGGCGCGGCGTGAACCTCGAGGGCGCGATCCGCAAGGTGCGGCCCATCCGGCACTTCGACCCGCGCGAGCACTTTTCCGAGCCGCGCATGCTGTTTGTCGGTGACGCGATGGGCAGCGACCCGCTCTTTGCGGGGGGCATCTCGCAAGGGCTCGCGAGCGGGCAGTTCGTCGCCGAGGCCCCGCACGACGCATTCTCTCAGAACAACCTGTCCTTTTTCAGCTATACCAAAGAATGGCCGCCGAAGCCGCTTCGGCAAGGAGTTGAAGGCGTACGTCCGCGCGGCGCGTTTTCTGTACGGCCCGCAGGCCGAGCTGGTGCTCTCTTTCCTGCACGAAAACCCGGAGCTTTGCAAGCTGATCGGACACAGCTACGCCGGGACAGCGAGTATCTCCGAGAGCATTCCGCGAATCACGAGTCTTCTGGCCAAGCATCTGTTCCAGTACCGCAGCCGCGTGCGCCGTTTTCGTTCAGCCGCGGCGCTGGACGCCGATCGGGCCGCGCTGGCCGGTTCGTCGGTGTCGTAGGGAATTGTGCGGGCAATGAAAGGTAATCACGGTGTTTGGCAAAGTCGTTCACGACGGTCGTTCCGCCGTCGCGGACGCAGGGGCGTAGCGCGTGCAAGCACCGAACATCGTTCGGGCTTTGACGTTCACGAAGGGTTGAAGATCGCGCTGAACCTGCTCTCGAACAAGATGAAAAACCGCGTTCGGGTGCAGCGCGACTTCTGCACGGACGGAAATATCCTCTGCTCGGGAACGCAACTGACCCAGGTGTTTCTCAACGTGCTGGACAACGCACAGCAGGCCGTCTCCGGCAGCGGCAACATCTGGATTGCGACCCGCCGCGCGAACGAATCCTTGATCGTTCGCATCCGCGATGACGGGGCCGGCATCCCCGAGGACATCCAGGGGCGGATTTTCGACCCCTGCTTCACCACCAAGGAGATCGGCGTCGGCACCGGCCTCGGGCTTTCGATCACCTACGGGATCGTCAAGGGGCACGGCGGTTCGGTGGACAACAGTTCGCCGCCCCCGGTCAGGAAACGGGCACGATGATTACATTCGTCCTGCCCGTCGCCGCCGACAATGCGGCTCCGCCGAGCGATGCCGAGCGCGCGGCAAAGACGAATGGGCAAGGGTCGGGCCGGGCTTCGCAACGGACAATGAAAGCAATGGCAGGAATCACTCCGGGCGGCGGGACGACAACATGACACGCAACCTTCTCTACATCGACGTCGAGCGTGCGAATCTCGTGGTGTTTCGAGCCGCGTTCGGCGAGCACTTCAACCTCCTGGAAGCCAGTTCGGCCGAAGAGGCCCTGGAGCTGTTTACCACACACGACGTGCCCGTCATGGTGGCCGACCAACGCATGCCCGACATCACCGGCGTGGAGCTCTGCGAGATCGTCGAGCGCAACTTCCCGTGCACGATTCGCACGATCCTCACCGGCTACACCGACTCCGACGCCATGATGGAGGCCATCAACGAGGGCCAGGTTTAGAATTTCATCACCAAGCCCTGGGAGCGCGAGACGCTCTTCTCCATTCTCGTGCGGGGCTTCGAAGCCTACGAATTGGCGATCTCGAACAACGCCTTGTCAGAGCGCCTCGACTATGCCGAACGATTCACCGTGCTGGGTCGCTGCGCCGCGGGCGTGGCGCAAGAAATGCGGAACCAGTTGGTTGTGCTGCCGCTGGTGAAGCTTATCGAGGAGAAGTTTCAGGACCACGCCGAGCTGGTCGAACTTGCCCGTGTCGTCCGGCGAACGAACGAGCGGCTCGAGGAGCTGATCGACGAGATCAAGGCCTTCGTGCGGCGAGAAGACGAGGGCTGCAAGAAGATTCACGTCAACCTCGGGCGACTGGTGCGAGAAGCCGTCTCTCTCGCCGGCATGCACGACGACATCCCCAAGCAGGCCTTGAAGCTTGTGGTGGACGCCGAGCCGGTCGTGCTCTGTCACAACGCCAAGATTCAGCAGGTGCTCTTCAACCTCATCAAGCATGCCGCCGACGCAAGCCGCTCTCAAGATAAACCGCTGATCGAGATCACCGTCGGGCACGAGAACGGCGAAGCTCTTATCTGTCCACGACAACGGGTCCGGCATCGCACCCGAACACCTGGAGAGAATCTGGGAGCCCTTCTTCTCTACCGAGCAGGACGAAGGCACCGGCCTGGGCCTCGACATGTGCC
Organism: Planctomycetota bacterium; assembly: GCA_022574815.1. Taxonomy (GTDB): domain Bacteria; phylum Planctomycetota; class Phycisphaerae; order UBA1845; family Fen-1342; genus JACZRH01. The sequence goes on from JACZRH010000004.1 coordinate 32,207, forward strand.
GCAGGACCGTCTTGGCTCATCGCGGGGAAATCTCCTGTGAAAACGGCCCCGGCTGCGGCGCCACCTTCACGATTCGATTGCCCATCGCCGAAGTTACTCAAGAGGCCTGGTTTCCGGTCCGTTGCACCTGACGGAATGTGAGGCGGGCCTTCGCCGACCCTGCGAGCGGCGAGCCCATCTCGCGCGTTTGGAGTGTTGCAATGGCCACCAGGACAGAGCGCTTTGGGCGCGGTCCGAGCCCAGCCGTATCTTTCCGGATCGGGATGCCGTTGGTCTTGCTCGTTTGCGCCGGGTGCGGCATCCTGCCGTTTCCGACGGACCTCGCGGGCCTCACGAACCTGGTCGAGGGCTCGACCGAAGCGACCGAGTCGCGTATCGACGCCGACGTGACCGCCGTCTCCGCCGTCACCGGCCTGGCGACCAGCTTGGCGGGCACGGTTTCCGGCCAATACAGCGGCAGCTACACCGAAGAGATCCTCGAGGTTTACTTTGACGCGACCGGCATGCCGATCGCGGCCCTGTCTCGTTCGCAATTCACGCTCGATGCCCCCGACAGTGGAACGCTGACCACCTTCAACCTCGTGGTCATCAACGAACTGATCTTTTTGACCGGCGATGACGGAGCGCCGATGCTGGACGAGTTCGGCGCGCCGATCGCGACGGGTCTTCTAAGCGCTTCGACCGGCCAAATCATCGCCGGGACGGGTGCATTCGAGGGTGTGACGGGAGTCCTGCACTCCGACTCGGTCGTCGCCTTTACGGGCGGGAGTTCCGGTCTGGGTTCGGTCGTCGCGGACTTGCTCGTCACGCTCGACACGGCCGGCAGCAACTAACTACGCCGCCCCGCACCGCGGCGAGCGGCCGCGTGAAGTCGGCCTCCCCGAGGCGAGCCGCTACAGCACCCGTCCGAATCGCGAAGCGAGCACGCGGATGCCCGACCGAAGACGCATCCTCCCGCTGATCCTCGCCGTCCTGGCCCTCATCGTTCCCGTCGCAAATCGTGCGCTCGCCCAGGGCGTCGTGCGGGACAGTGTCGGCGCGATCTCGTCGGGCCGCGGCGGGACCAACATCGCCCACTTCGACAACCTCAGCGTCATTCTCGACAACCCGGCCGGGCTGATGAACATCCCGGAATTCGAGCGGCTCGACTTCGGCTTCGACATTCTCTTCACCGACCTGGACTACACCGACCCGCAAAACAACTCCAACGGCGAAGTCATGCCCATGCCGCTCCCGCAGTTCGCGTACACGAAGAAGTTCTTCGACCAACGACTGGCCCTGGGTATCGGCGTGTTCGCGCCGGCCGGCTTCGGGGCGGAATACAACCTGCGGCACCCGCTGTTCGGCAAGCGCGAGTACACCTCGCTCGGGGCGCTGATCAAGATCCTGCCGGCCGTGGCGCTCAGGGTCGACGAGCACCTGAGCATCGGCGCCACCTTCGGGCTGGCCGTCAGCCACGTTCAGTTGGAAATGCCCTTCAATCTCCAGACCGGCCCGTTCGCCGGCGTCGGAATGATGATGGACCTCAAGGCCACCGGCGTCGCCCCGACCTACTCCCTCGGTCTGCAATACCGCTTCAACGAACAAACCACCGTCGGCCTGGCGTTCCGCGGCGAGACGCGCTTCCGGCTGAAGGGTGACGCGGCCATCGATAT
>JACZRH010000004.1:33871-39213 GCA_022574815.1 Planctomycetota bacterium
AGCGGTTTCGGATTCCCTCTGCTCAAGGCGTCCTATGACGTCCAGGTCGATCTGGTCTGGCCGCGCAGCCTGGGCGCCGGCGTCTCGCACAAGATCAACGACCGGCACCGCGTCTCGGCGGACGTCGTCTGGTTCGACTGGTCGCACGCCTTTGACAAGCTCGACCTGAGACTGAGCGACGGCAGCAACCGGCTGTTCGACTTGGTGCTCGGCAAAACGGTGCGCGACACGCTGCCCCTGAGATGGCACGACTCGATCGCGTTTCGTTTCGGCTACGAGTTCTTCGCGACGCCGAACGACATCTTCCGGATCGGCTACATCTTCCACGACAATCCGATTCCGAACTCGACGCTGTTCCCGAACCTCGCGGGCATACTCGAGCACGCGGTCTCGCTCGGGTATGGGCACACCTGGGAGAAATGGGGCCTCGACGCGGCGTATCAATACTCCTGGAGCGGCACCAACCGGGTCGGCGTCAGCCGGCTCGTCGGCAGCGACTACAACCACAGCACGGTCAAGGCCCAGGCGCACTGGCTGTTCCTCGGGCTCTCCTATCGCTTCTAGTGTAGTTTCTGCCGCGGTTTGCCTGTTGTCGGGGTGGTGGCGGGCCTCCGTGCCCGCCATTTTCCGGCGGACCCGCGCGGCGGCGGGCGGCTCAGCGGCGCTTGAATTGCCGCTCCAGCTCGCGCAGCGTGAGATGCAGCGTGGTCGGCCGGCCGTGGGGGCAGTTGCTGGCGCGGTCGGCCAAGTCGCGCCGCGCCAGCAGGGCCGTGATCTCGTCGGCAGTGAGCGCGTCGCCGGCTTTGACCGCCGCCTTGCAGGCCATCATGTCGAGGATCTCGTGGATGAGCGTGTCGGTCTCAGGCCGCGCGCCGCGCTCGGACAGCAGGTCGAGCAGGTCGCGGACGAACGTCTCGCGCTCGATGCGCTCGAGAAAGGTCGGAAACGCGTGCAGCGTCACGCTTTGCGGGCCGGAGGCGGTCAGCTCGATCCCCAGCCGCTCGAAGGTTGCCGCGTGCGTGTCGAGCGCCTCGACGCGGTCGGCGGGCACGCAGACGACCTCGGGCAGCAGCAGCCGTTGCGATTCGAGCGGCCGCCGCGTGACGCGGGCGCGCAGCTCCTCGTACAGAATCCGCTCGTGCAGCGCGTGCTGGTCGATAATCATGCAGCCGTCGGCGGTCTCGACCACGAGGTAGGTATTATGGATCTGGATGGCGTGCGGCGCGGGCGTTTCGCTCCGTTCGTCGTGTCCGTCGGAAAGGGGTTGGCGGCTCTCGCGGTCGACCGACGGTCCCGTTTCGAATCGTGGGTTCGTACCGACCGCAGGACCAGCGTCGAACGCCGAGTCCAGATCACGGCCGGCGCGGACACCGGGCGCTACAGACGCCGGCGCACCAGCGCCGGCGGTTGCGATTCCAGTTTCTTCTCGCGGCTCCCCAACGGCATCTCTGCCTTCGTGCCTATGTGCCTTTGTGCCTATGTGCCTTGGTGCCTTGGTGCCTTCGTGCCTCTCTCCCGCCGGCCTGGCCTTCGTAAAAAAATCAACCATGGCCGAGCGCACGCTCTCACGATAGGCCTCCTCGTCGCGCGGCGTTCGCAGTTCGCGATCGAGGTTGGTTGACAGAAATTTCTCGCGCAGCGCCGCCAACACCTGCCCATGAATGTAATTCGAGTCTCTCCAGCGGACTTCGGTCTTGGTGGGGTGTACGTTCACGTCAACGGCGGACGGATCGAGCGTGATGTAGATGATCGCGACCGGATAGCGGCCCGGCTCGATCAGGCTGCGGTAGGCCTCGCGCACCGCGTGCGAGACGAAGCGGTCGCGCACGTAACGCCCGTTTACGAACAGGTATTCCCACTTGCCCGAGCCGCGCGCCAACGCCGGCGGGGCGACGAAGCCCTCGACGTGGACGCCGTTCCCCTCGCGAACAATCGGCAGCAGCGCGTCGGCCAGCTCACGCCCGAAGTAGTCCGCGATTCGGCTGCGGCGATCGTCGGTCGCGTCGAGCCGTTGCGTGGTGCGTTTCTGGTTTCCGAGTGAGAACGCGATGCCCGGGTGGGCCAGCGCGATGCGGGCGAATTGCTCGGTGATGTGGCCCATCTCGGTTGTGTTCGTGCGCAGAAAGCGTTGCCGGGCCGGAACGCAGTAGAACAAATCGCGCACCTCCACGCTCGTCCCGGCCGGGGCGGCGCAGGGAGACGGACCGGATCCCGCGCCGGCATCGACGACGAACTCGTGGCCGACGTCGCTCTCACGCGTCCGCGACCGGACCATCAGCCGGGAGACGGCGGCGATGCTGGGCAGCGCCTCGCCGCGAAAACCCATCGTGTGGATATTGAACAGGTCGTCGTCGGCGCGAATCTTGCTCGTCGCGTGCGGCGTCAGGGCGAGCCGCAGGTCGTCGGCGTCGATGCCGCAGCCGTCGTCGCAGACGCGGATCAGCGAGCGCCCGCCGTCGTGAATGGTCACGTCGATGCGGCTCGCGCCGGCGTCCAGCGCGTTCTCGACCAGCTCTTTGACGACGCTGGCGGGACGCTCGACGCACTCGCCGGCGGCGATGCGGTTGACCAGCCCGGGTGAAAGGATGCGAATCCTCGGCATCGAGAGCCTCCTCCGTGAGGCGCCCAGTATAGCACGAATGCGGTACAATCGCCGGGCGCCAATGGGCAGCGGGCGTGATCGAACGGTAAGAACCGGAATGGAGAGGGTCGTGGACAAGTGCGTTGAATACCTGCGCGAGCATCGCCGGGAGCACCTCGACTGGACGATCGAGCTGTGCCGAATCCCGAGCATCAGCACGAAAGAAGAGCACAAACAGGACGTCGCGGCCGCCGTGCGGTGGACACACGAGCTCTGCGAGAAGATCGGCCTGAAATCGCGCGTGTACGAGACCGGCGGGCACCCGGCGGTCTGCGCCGAATGGTGCCACGCGCCGGGGGCGCCGACCTACCTCGTCTACGGGCACGTCGACGTGCAACCCACCGGCGACCTCGCGTTGTGGGACGCGCCGCCGTTCGAGCCCGTGCAGAAGGACGGCTGGCTGATCGCCCGCGGCGCCGCCGACGACAAGGGGCAGGTGCTGGTCTACCTGCGGGCGGCGGCGGCGTGGCTGGCGACCGCGGGGAAGCTGCCCGTCAATCTCAAGTTCCTGATCGAAGGCGAGGAGGAGATCGCGTCGCCGAACTTGGGGCCCTTCGTCGAGCAGCATCGCGAATTGCTCGCGTGTGACCACGTCCTGATCTCCGACACCGGGTTGATCCGCGACGGGTGGCCGACGATCACCTACGCCACGCGCGGCCTGCTCTACAAGGAGGTGCGGCTCAGCGGGCCGCACCACGACCTGCACAGCGGCTCGCACGGCGGCGTGGTCGCGAACCCGGCCAACGTACTCGCCGCGCTGATCGCTTCGCTGCACGACGAGAGCGGCCGCGTCACGATTCCCGGCTTTTACGACGACGTGGTCGAGCTCTCCGACGAGCAGCGCGCCCAGCTCAGCGCCCTGCCGCTGGACGAGAAGGAGTACATCACGAGCCTCGGCAGCCCCGCTCCGCACGGCGAGGCGGGCTACACGACCGCCGAGCGCCGCTCCGTACGGCCCACGCTGGATGTGAACGGCATCTACGGCGGATTCATGGCCGAGGGCGCGAACACGATCATACCGGCCCGGGCCGGTGCGAAGATCAGCATGCGCCTGGTCGCGAACCAGGACGCCGAGAAGCTTAGCGGCGTCTTCGATCGGACGGTGCGCGAGCGCGTGCCGGACACGGTGCGGGTCGAAATCCTGAATCACGGGGCCTGCGGCGCTTACATGGCCCCGCGCGACAGCCAGCCCATGAAAGCCGCCGAACGAGCGCTGCGCGAGGCTTTCGGCAAGGAGACGGCTCTGATGCCGGAAGGCGGTTCGCTGCCGATCCTGCCGATGTTCAAGCGGTTATTGGGCGTCGACTGCCTGCTGATCGGTCTGGCGAGCCCGTCCTGCAACGCGCACGGCCCCAACGAAAAGGTGCTGCTGGCCGACCTCGACCGCGGCGCCGAAGCGGTCGCGCGGCTGTTCGGTTATCTCGCCGGCTAGTCGGCTCCGTTGGGCGTAAAGCCGCCCCCGAAGGGCAGCAGGGTTCGTGTGATGGCCGGTGAGCCGGTCTGCCTGGGCCAAGCCGATTGCGCCATACAAAGCCTCATCGGCAATTCTGACGAATGATCGCCGCCCCTCGTGGGTCGGATCGCTACTAAACCAGAATCCAAAACAGGCCGAATGCGAGCCACACGAGGCCGAACGCCAGCAGCGCCCGGTGCATCGTGTCGGAGACCACCCATACGTAGATGAGTGCGGAACCGCTAGAACCGATTAGCGGCAAATCGACACAGTAAATCCACATGCGATCCCACCGCCACTGCGCGATGGCTGTCAGCAGCAGCCCCGTGGCCAGGGCGGTAATTCCGATCAAAGAAATAATGCGCTCGCGGCGGGCGATGGACCGCAGCCGGTCCTGCATCTCGTCATGAACGAAGTCCTCCGGTCTCGGCCGGCACCCGCATTCAGGACAGCGCCACTCGGCGAGGCCGTACAACAGGTAGCCGCACTCGGGGCAACGCGGAGCGTCGGCCGGAATGTCCTCGCCTTCACACATACGGAGTGGGTTGTCACTTGCGCAGTTTGCGGATCGCGACCTTCACATCGGCGATGCGGCGGTTGCGTACGCGAAAGCTGCCTTCGAGAACCCGCCCGTCGTCGAGCTCGCGCACCAGCAGCGTCCGCCCGGGTATCTTGCGGAACGACCACTTGCCCGCCTGACGTGCCTCGGCCAGGGCACTCTCCAGCAATGACTTCGCCAGAGTGTCCTTCTCGTGGGCTTTCAGCTCGCCGGCCGCCGCCGCCGCGAAGAAGGCCTCGACGTCCTCGAAGTACTGCCGCTGGCTGAACGCCCGCCCCAGAAAGCTCGTCAGCGTCGCGACGTTGGCCCGGGCTTTCAGCTCGGCGGTCGGATCGTCCGGCAAGTTCAGCCAGTAGTCGCGCCAGCGGTCCTCGAACGCCGCCACCCCACGGCCGAAATTCTTGCGCCAGGCGGCCTCCCAGCGCGTGCCGTGCCCCACGTCGCGAATGAATCGGGAGAACGCCTTCTGGTACTTGCCGTCGTCCCCATGGGCGAGGAAGTGAACCATCGCCCAGCCTTGGATGTAATTGGCGCCGGCTTGCGGCTCGCGGCTGACGACGTGCGCGTTCCAGATCTGTTGGTCGGTCTGCATCATGTCGCGAATCGATTTGAATCGCCCTTCGCGAATTCCGACCCGGACCATCTCGAGGCGCTTCTGCGGAATGATGCCCGGGACGAACCCGTCGCCC
>JACZRH010000178.1:0-3056 GCA_022574815.1 Planctomycetota bacterium
TGTGAATGCTATGGACTGCTTGCAGTTGGTGCCTCTGGCCGACCCCGATTACGATATGGCCCAGAAATATCTTGTCCTCGCACGGGGCTGCCGCCTGCATATCTATGACGACATCACCCGCCAGGCCTTTTTTGCGGCTCGCAGTGCCATTGACTTTACCCAGACGGATGAAAACATGTGCTGTTTCCTGACCGCAGCGTGGTGTCTGGCCTCCGATCCGAACAACATGGACTGCCGACAGGGACGGCAGTACAGTGACAGCACGCGGGCCTTTCCGGGTCCTCTGGGTGACAGTCCCGACCGCTGGCGCATCGATCTCATCGAGGAGCAGGAGTTTTGGGCGTTGTAAGACCTGCCGGGTATCTAGCGAGTAATACAGGCAAAACGCAAACGACATCAGAATGCGTTCTCCCGACGATAGCTCGTTAAACTGCAGCTCTACCCCGGAAGTTGTCTTTCGCAGTTGTGGTGTGAATTTCGTAGTGCTGTATTCAATGGGATGGTCAATCTCAAAATCCAATCTCGCCTCGGTCAGTATGCGGTTCACAAATACCCACGGCTCCTCGCCATACCGCTCCAAAAACTCCTCGTCGGACACTGAGGGCATACTTGGGGTTCGGCCCTCGGCCTCGTCCATTCTCCGGAGCCGGTTTTGCTTCTGCAGTTCAAAATAACTCATAAAGAGCTGTGCAAATGACTGTTGGAAGACGTCGATCTGGCCCCAGCCGAACAGCCTATCCTCAAAATCTCTCACCCGCAGTGCAAGCAGGCCAGAACCGAAACTCTCATGGAGTTCGTCCAGCTTTGCTATTTCGTCGCGGTCCAGTACTTACGCACGCCTGCTTTCTTGTCTATGAACAAGCAATCCAACGAGGAAATCCGTCGCCTGTTTCCAGACGAGCAGATTCCGGAGACTATCAAGAAGCAGGTCGGGCCGCTAACGGACGACGACGCCAAGCGGAGATCGCTCGATAGCATTTTCCCCTTCGCGGAGCAAATCGCAAACGTGCTTGTGCCAAAGGCCTGGATTATGCACAAGGCGTATCCTAAACGATCCTTCTACATCAGTGACACGCCAGTCGCCTTGCACAACGACATCAAGGATGAGCTTCGAGGTACGATCGGATTCGCCGTGCCCCGGATTCGGGTCTACATGCCGATGTCCGCAACGGCATTGTTGGCCGCGTACTGCCCAATTCTCTTCCAGGAGGTCGAGGGTCTTGAGCCGTTTCGTATGGCGCGCGAGACTGGCGAGCCGGTCCCATCTGACTCGGCCAACATGGACTTTTACAACTCGCTGCAAGTAGTGAACGCGGAACGATTCGTCTATTGCCGCGACGATGAATTCGAGCTTGCCAGAAGAGTACTTCAGAACAATCCCAAGGCACGGAAGCCGAAACGCATGGGTTCTAACGTCACGACAGATGGATCGGCATGATTCGTACTGGGGCGTGGTCGCCGGCGACCCCGGGCGACTCGTCCCCAGTGCATCTCAGGGAGTGTGATCGGTTCGGCAACCGTTGGCAACTCAAAGCGGGAACCCGCGTACGCGGGGGGGCGGGATACGCCGAGCGCGCGGCGGCGGCCGAGCTATGCTACGTCCGCCACGGGGGGACGGACGCTTCGGCCCGAACCCCAAACCCTGAACCCTTTGGCTGCTGCCGCTCACCGCCGCTCTTCTCAGTGCCTCTGCGCCTCTGTGGTTAACCTTTCTACAGAATCCGACACAAAGAAGGCCGACGTCGCGTAGAATTCTTTCGCGGAGCCGGACTGTCCAACCAAGATGCGAGAGCGATGTTATGCTGAGTCACTGCGCGGGACGGCACATTCGCGAGCTGCAGGCCGGGCCGTTCTTCGTCAGCGTGACGATTCACCGCTCCGGTCTGCGCCTGGGCTCACACTGCCACTCCAACGCGTGTTTTCACTATGTATTGCGCGGCGCGTACGCCGAATCGACTCGGACCGCAGCGCGGACCGTTCCGCCGCGTAACGCGTTGCTGAAGCCTTCGCACCTCGCGCATTGGAACGATTTCACGCACGAAGCTTGCTCCCTGCGGATCGAATTTCCCGTGGCCGCGCTCGCCGACTGCGCCGAGCGCCTGCCGGACGGGCTCTTGCTCCTATCCGGTCCCAGGATCGCACGGACTTGCACCGAAATCCTCGCCGAGTTGGATCTCAACGACGACTGCTCCGCGTTCGCCGTCGAGGGGCTGTGTACGGCGCTGATGGCCCAGAGCCTGCGTGCCGCACGCTCAGGGGCGCGGCGGATCGCCAAGCCGCCGGAGTGTGTCGTAAGCTGCGAGGGCCTGCTTCGAGAACAGTATCGCGACCGCCTGCGTTTCGACGACATCGCCGTACAGGTCGGCGTGAGTCGCACCCATCTGGCGACCGTCTTTCGCGCGCACCACGGCTACACCATGGGCGAATTCGTCCGCCGCCTGCGCATCGACTACGTCAAGCAGCAGCTTCGCACGACTGCGCGGCCCATCACCGAGATCGCGCTCGAGGCCGGCTTCGCGGACCAGAGTCATTGCACGCGGGTCTTTCGCGCCCATCTCGGGCTTCCGCCGATCGAGTGGCGATCCTGCCAATTGTCCTGACATTCGTGCAAAGCGGCTGACATTCGTTCAGGACTCGGCCCGACCGCGCGCATACCATGCTCGGGAAAGCCGCACGCATCCTGGTCGGGCCGCGGCGCAATGAGTTCCTCCTTTCGGGAACGGCTCATGGTTATTTGTAATCGAATCGGTCGTCTCGGCTTAGCCCTGTGCGTCCTAGCGGCTTGTGCTTCGCTCTCCCTCGCACAGAGCCAGGCACCCTCCGCCTGTGCTCGTGATCTGGAGGCGGTCGCGGAGACGCTCCAGCACAACTACGCCGGATACATGCACGCCAAAAAAATGCTCGGCAAGCGGTTGGATGAAGCCTTGGCCGCGGCACGCAAAGCCGCCGTCGGCGCGAGCGGTGCGAAGGGCGACGCGGTGATCCGGCAATTCCTGGCGGTCTTTGAGGATGGCCACCTGCTGCTGAGTTCGCGGTTCTCCCCACCGGTCAATATG
>JACZRH010000178.1:3066-9720 GCA_022574815.1 Planctomycetota bacterium
CTCTGGCGCGGGCGCTCTCGGATCGGGCGTTTCTCTTGCGCGTTCCGAGCTTTGCGATCGGCTACAAGGCCGAATTGGATGCTCTACTCGAGCAGCATAAGGACGCGATCAGAGCGCGTGCGACGCTCATCGTGGATGTGAGAGGGAATACGGGTGGAGCCGACAGCACCTGGACCCATCTCATCGATCCGATCTACTCGCAGCCGATGAAGCGTTGGGGGATCCAGTGGCGCCCGACCGAGGACAATGCCCGCGCGATCGAAGAGCAGATCGCGCAGTTGCGAAAGGGCTCGCGGGCGCCGGCGGCCGTCTGCGAGGCGATGCAACAGATCGCCAACGACATGCGCAAGCAACGGCACAAGGACCTGGTCCGGCTCGGGCCGCCGCTCGTGCCGCTCGTAACGCTGCCGGAAGTCTGGCCCTCGCCGGACCGGGTCGCCATCATCGTGGATGGCTCCTGCGGGAGTTCCTGCGAGAACTTTCTACTCGCGGCGCGGCAGAGTTCCAAGGTCATCGTGTTCGGTGCGCGGACTTATGGTGCGATCGATTTTCAGAACGTGCGGATGGCCGATCTACCTTCGGGAGCGCGGCAGTTGCGATTCGCAATGTCGATCAGCGAGCGCGTCTTCGCCGCCAAACAGCGGCAACGGGGTCTAAGCCCCAACGTCGAATTGTCGCCGCAGGTCCTGCGCGATCCCGAAGCGGCGATCGAACACGTGCTGCGTGCGCTGGACTCGAAGTCCGGCGGCGCGCCCTGACGGCTCTACGCCGCTCTCCTCGGCTCGCGGAACTGAAAACGCCCTTACTCGCTACTCGCGAATGGCCCCACCGATACTTACGCCGGTTGTGGGCGGTTGCGACAAATCGCCAGGTTGTTCACTGGTCTCTGGGTTCTTCCCGCACCAGCCGCAGCGCCGTCCACGGCCGCGGGCTGGTCGTCATCAATCAGAGTGGCTTTGCGGGTACCGGTCACGATGCAGCTTCCAGAGCTGACCCGCCGCCCAGCTCGAACCGCCACGCCGCCTGGCACGTCTCGTTCGCGTCGGCCGTCGCCGAATTGTCGGCTTGACCATGCCCCAAAACCGCGGCGAGAGCAAGGCGATACGTTTCCCGGCACTCTTCTGTCCGCGCGGCCATCGCGTAGCCGCCGCTCGATGCGCTCGCACCGGCGACTCGAATTCGGAAAAAAATGGGTTGACACGCATGGTGCAGTGCAGTAGCATACCGGCGAGGAAATTAGAAGCGCGCCCGTTGGGCTGCAACCACGGCTTGCCGGCGGGCGCAGTGAGAGGTTTCGCAGCGGACGTAGGGAGGACGTGGTTTTCGCTGCTTGGAAGGGAGCGTTTCATGTCCGATGTGCGGGCCGAAACGTCCGACGTAATCAACCTGGTTGACGGTGCGCGCGCCATTGTCTCGGTGAGAGCGGGCTACCGTCTCTGAGCGGCCATTGGAGAAGAAGGAGGAAAACATGAGGAAATTACTGGCAGTATCTTTGGTAGCGGCGATCGCGTTGCCCGCGTTCGCCCAGGTGGTGTATCACGGCTCGGCCCGCATCATTGTAGGAGCCGGTCGCGAGAACGAGGTCTTTCTGTTCGACGCGGCCGGCAATCTGACCGGCTCGTACGACGAAATCGCCGGCGCCCGCACGGATGCCTGGGGCTACCGTGACGGCGCGTTCGACGGCACGCACGTTTACTTCGGTTGGGGCGGCGGCGTGGCCCGTCACGATGCCGACGGCTCCAACGGCACGCTGATGTTCGGCGGCGCCAACGCTCCGGGCGGCAACTATCGCGCCTTGGCCTACGACCCGACCGGCAACAGCGGCGCCGGCAGCTTCTGGTCGGCTAGCTTCGGCTCGGACATGGTCGAAGTCGACCTGAGCGGCAACGTGCTCACCAACTGGCCCAACAACGGCCAGTGGTCGCTTTATGGGTTGTCGTTTGACGACACCGACGGCAACCTGTGGGGCCACACCACCGGCGGCGAAGTCATCAAGATCGACACCAGCACCGGCCTGCTGACCGGTGCCGGCTGGGATTCCGGCTTCCCGTCCGGGACCGCCCAGGGCGGCCTGAGCGGCTTCTCCGAGTTGGGCGGAAATCTCGCCGCGGTCATGCAGACCGTGCCGGACCTGTACGGCGTCTATGACACCGCCGCCGGCGTTCCGGGCAGCCCAGGCACCTTCGTGCTCGGCCCGATCGACATGCAAGGCCAGACCGGCACCAACGGCCACCTCGGCATCGCGGTCACTCCGGAGCCCAGCTCGCTGCTGCTGCTGGGTCTCAGCGCCGTGGCGCTCGTGCGTCGTCGTCGCTAAACGAGTCCCGCATCGCGGGATTTGAGTTGTGAAGATCAAGGGGGTCGTCCGCACCGCGGGCGACCCCTACCTCTTTGTGCGCAGCCGAGCATTGCTCAGACCGACAGCGGGCTCGCGGCCGTCAGAAGCCGTCGTGCGAGGGCGTCTCGACGCGCAGTACGTGATCCGCGAGTCGAACGATCCGTCCGCCGATCTCGGCAACGCGTTCGACTTCGTCGTCGCTCAGCCCGCCTTCCGGTTCGATGACCACGGCCCGCCGCGCCGCCGATGCGGCCGAGCCGAACCACTCCAAAATCGTCGGCGACGACGGGAGTCGGTGCGCGATCGCCACGTGATCGAATGGCTCGGAGCGCCGGGCCTGGCCGAGCGTCAGGCCCGATTGAATCGTGGGAAGCCAGTCGCGCTCGCCCTGTTTGCACGCCTCGATCGCGGTGCTGCGCAGCCTCTGCGCATGCCTGTCGCTGACGCGGCCTACCGATTGCTCGAACTCGGCCAGCACGAGTTCGCGCGCGCCGAACGCGATGCACTTTTCCACTATCCAGGTGAGGCGCGGACTTTTGCAAGCCCGCGGAAATCAACGGGAGCATTCGCGGCGCCGGCGGCACGTAATCGACGGATTCAGCCGCCACCATCCGTGCAGGGCTTCGCTACGGTGTCATTGCCTGGCAGCTATTCCGAGTGCATTCCACGGCGCGCTGCGTGATATGCTGCCCCCGCCGACGAGCAGGCCTTGAACCCCGCCGACGATCCGCGGCAGTGAACCGAGGATGCGCCTAAGCGGCCCGCGCGGGAACGGTCAATAAACACCGAACCCGGAGCAGGCCGCGCCGACCGGCCCGGAGCCAATAAACGGAACCTGGTCGCGCATGCGCGATCGTCAGATAATCCATGCGTCGCCGTTCAGCGACGCGTCGCCGGCGGGCATGTCGAGCACACACGCCTTTTCCATTTGCCGCAGCTTCCCAGGTTTCACACGCTACCAAGGTAGGAAACTCACCTCCGCACGGGGGGACGGGGGCAGACCTGGCGACTCGGCAAAGGGAAAGAGGTCATGGCTCACCCCACGCGCATACAGCGCGGCGCGGCGGTGCCGCGCAGCGCGCTGTGGCTCGCGATTATTCCGTTATGCGGCTTGCTCGGCTGCGCGCCGGAGGCCGTCGCTCCCCCGGGTGGCGGGATCGGCAATTTGCTGCCCGGCGACTCGATCGTCTTGCCCGCCGGCCTGTCATCCGATCTGGTCGTGACGACGGCGGCGTTGGACTTCGGCACCGATCGTGACGAGCTGATGTTCGCGTTTCGCAACCTCAGTGGCCAGCCGCTCGAATACCTCATCCGATCGGACGCACCGTGGGTAACCGCGAAAGAGGCGAAGGGTGTCGCGATCGACCAAGTCGTACACGTCACGGTTCGGGTCAACCGTCTTTGGCTCTCGGCCGGGAGTCACGACGCCACGCTGGTCCTCGAGATACCGTCGCGCACGCCGGTTCACATCGCGGTGCGAGCTTTCGTCGATGCCGATCCAATCGCCGGCCCGTCCGAGGCGAGTGTCCCCTCCGATTCGGGCAGCGGCGACGACGCGCCCTCTGAAACCTACTCCATTACCGGGCGGATCCGTGACGGCGGCTTCGGCGTTGCGGGGGTCGCTGTGAGCGCGATCGAAGGCGGCAGCACGGACGTGACCGATTCGACCGGTCTGTACCGCGTTTCCGTTCCGTCGAACTGGTCGGGCTATGTAGCCGCGCGCCATGACGGCTACCAGATTGATCCCGCGGTTCACGAATTCCAGGCAGTCAACAGCGACTACGATCACCAGGATTTCAAGGCGATTCCGATGTTTCCGGAGCCGCTGACCCTTCGCATCTCCGGGCAGGTACGCTTGGGCGAAACCGGACTCGCCGGCATCCCGGTGCGCGCGACCAACGGCGGCGCGTCGACCATGACGGACTTCGACGGCCGTTACGTTGTCGAGATTCCCAACAACTGGTGGGGGCTCGTCATCACCGAGCACGTCGATTACTCCTTCACCCCCTCCGCGCGCCCCCACGTCGGCGTCAGGTCCGATCTGGAGCATCAGGACTTCTCGGCCACGCTCAGGATCCCGGAATCGCTGACCCGCACCATTTCCGGACGCGTTCATAGCGGCCAGTCCGGAGTCGCGGAGGCCTTTGTGGCCGCCAGCCCGGACGGCACCGCATTCACGACCGACGCGAACGGTGACTACTGGGTCGAAGTTCCCGTGGACTGGTCGGGCGTGGTCACCGTGACGCACCCCGAGTTCTTCTTCACCCGCACCAGCCGCTCTTATTCCGGCCTCGCCGAGGACCACGCCGGCCAGGATTTCGCGGCCACGCCCGTGGGCGACGTGTCACCGGTCGTAGGAATCAAGGCCTCGAGCGGAACCTGGCGGGTCTACACCGTCGGCGAGCAAACCGTCTTCGACGACGATCTCGTGACCGCCGACGTGCGCGTCGTGGGCAACTTCCAATGGGAGCTGCGACTCACCGCCAAGGTCCAATTGTCGAACGTCTCGTTTCCCTACGACGAGACGCCGCGCAGCCTGAACGCAGATCCATCGGATGATGTGCTGTTCATGCCGTACTTTCTCGGCACGGCGATGAAAGCGGATGTGCTCTCCGAAGAAGTGTGGTCCGGGCCGCTCTATCCGGGCAAGGCCTTCGCCCCGCTGGCCGTGATCGCGGACGACACCGATGCGCGGCTGGTGGCCGCAACCAACTGGCCGCCGCGCGCGGTGCGCGTCGGGTACCGCCGCGACCGGCTCTCGCTGGGTTACAGCGATGTTGAACGAGACACGATCGAGCCGAACGAATCACGCACGTTTGGGGCGCTGGTGGTGCGTTGCAGCGGCGACCCGGAAAGCCGAAAGACGCCCTGGCAGGTGGCGCTCGACCTGTACAAGGATTGGTTGCGG
This sequence comes from Planctomycetota bacterium, assembly GCA_022574815.1. Taxonomy (GTDB): domain Bacteria; phylum Planctomycetota; class Phycisphaerae; order UBA1845; family Fen-1342; genus JACZRH01. Next base: position 8,313 of record JACZRH010000178.1, read on the forward strand.
GAGCGCATGGCCGCCGAAGGTCTCTACCCGGTCGCTTATCCGGACTGGCAACGCCGTGAGCACGGGTGGATTCACATCAATCTGCACTGGTTCACGACGTATCCCCCGGACTTCGTGCCGCGGCTCTGGTCGCACTGGAAACACCTGTTGCCGCACGTACAGTTCTGGGGTCAGATGAGTGAATACACAGCGGCCTCGGGTGCTTGTTGCCGGGAATCGATCCCCATTCACGCGCGGTATTTGCCGGAGCTGGTCGACACCGTCCACGCGATCACGCTGGAAGGCCAGGTCAGTTTCTATTCGCGGCCCCGGGAACCCTGGGGCCCCATCGACGGGCGGACCCCGGAAAGCCGGGACAACCTCGCGTTCCTGCTCGAGTGGCTGGATTCCAACACGCGGATCAACGGCGCGACGACGGCGTACCTGGACGTGCTTGGCGGGCGGCACTTCGGCGATCCGTTGACCATCGCCCGATTCTTCGAGACACATTTCCCACCCGGTTCCGTGATTGAGTCTGCGGTGGATGTCTACCCGACGGCCTTCCTGATCAGCGGCTCGCTCAGGGGCGGCCTCGGGGAGGTTTTCAAAGGCGGCCCCGGGTTCACCGACCGTGCCGAGGTGCTCAGCGAGACCACGCCGAAAATCACGTTCCCGAGGTTTGGCCGCTATCTTCTGGGTGACCGCATCGTTTACCTAGGCGAGTCGAACCACGACAACTTGTTCTGGGGCCGGGCCGCGTCGTACTGGACCGAGCGGCAGGCGTTCCTGCTCGGCGCCAAGTTCGATGCGATTCACGTTTCCGAAGACTGGCAGGACTTGGATATCCTCGACAGGGCCCTCGAACTGACCATCGCCGAACGCGAGCGCGTCAACTGGTGGCTGCGCGAGCCGGTCTATCTCGACCGCGCCGGCGTACACGACGTCCCGGCCGGCATCGACGTGCGACGATTCGTCGACCGCGACGGTGTCGACTTGTTCGCCATCGACAATTGGCAGCTCCAGCCCAACCTGACTTTCGGTTTCAACGGCGTCCCGGTCCCGGTGCCGCCGTAGGGCCGCTGGCCCCGAAGCCATGCCTCGGCACCCGCCTTGTTGACATCGGTCGCGGGCTGGGTGGACTCCGCCCAGACAGTCCTGCCACAGGAATACGTGACTATGTTGAATCTCGCACCGGCGGGGAGTTTCGAGATCGATTCGGCTGTCCCGTCCACGACCCGGTCCCAGCGGGAGCCCACGGCGAGATCCCCGAACCGATCGATCCAGGACCCGAAGCCCCACCGCATGGAGCCCGACCGGTCCAGCGTGTAGATGATGCTCCTCGACGGCAGCGGGATGGGAGTGCCGAAGTAATCTACCGACTCGCAGGTCGGCAGATCCCCCACACCATCCATCCGGTGGATCACCGGCT
>JACZRH010000179.1 GCA_022574815.1 Planctomycetota bacterium
GCCGCCGGATCGCGCTGACCAAGATCGGCATGACGTACGAGCAGCTCGCGGACCTGCTCAACGCCGGCGTTCCGATGCTGCGGGCGATTAAGGTGCTGGCCAAGCAGGCGTCGTCGCCGGCGCTGTCGAGCGTGTTGCGCGAGGTGCATGACGACGTCGCCGGCGGGGACGCGCTGGCCGACTCGATGGAAAAGCACCCCAACGCCTTTCCCAAACTGCACGCGGCGATGGTCCGGGCCGGCGAGAAGGGCGGGTTTCTCGAGGACGTCCTGACGCGGCTGGCCGAATTCGTCACTCGGCAGGACCGGCTGCGCAACAAATTCATCGGCGCGCTCATCTACCCCGCCATACTGCTGTTGGGGGCGCTCGCGGCCGTCAGCTTTATCATGGCGTTCGTCGTTCCGGAAATCCGCATAGTTCTGGAAGGGCAGAACCTGCCCGTGCTCACCCGCGTCGTTTTTGTGACGAGTGATGCGCTGGCCGAACACTACATCGTCATCATCGGGAGCGTGCTTGTCGCGGTCACGGCCATCGTCGGGTATTTTCGCAGCGAGCTCGGCAAAACGGCCTGGTCGAGAATTCAGTTGCGCATGCCGGCCTTCGGCAAGGTCTATACGATGATCGCGCTGTGTCGCTTTTGCCGGATTTTCGGCACCATGTTGGCCAACGGAATTCCGATCCTGCAATCGCTCCATATCGCCAAGGACTCGACCGGCAACAGCATTCTCGCCAACGCGATCGAGGGCGCCGCGGACAACGTCCGCGGCGGCGAGTCGCTGGCCGCGCCGCTGGCTGCGAGCAAGGTGTTTCCTCCGGCGATCGTCGACATGATCGCCGTCGCCGAGGAGAGCAACACGCTGGACAAGGTGTTGGTCCAGATTGCGAACACGCAGGAAGAGCGAACGGCGCGGCAGATCGATTTCGTGATGAGCATGCTGGAGCCCTTTCTGCTCTTGTTGATTGGGACGTTGATCGCGGTCATCGCGATTGCGCTGCTGGTGCCGATCCTGACCATGTCCACCTCGGGACTGAAGGTCTGATTGTGAAAGGAAATGTCCGATGCACTCTAGTTCGGAGAATGTCATGAAGCCAAAGTCGAGCCAACGTCGTTTACGCACCCGGGCCTTCACGTTGATGGAAGTGCTGATGGTGGTTGTCATTCTCGGGTTGCTGGCCGCGCTCGTGGTTCCCAACTTGTTTGGAACCCGGAAGGGCGCCGAAATCGACCTGACCCGCGCGAAGATCAACGGCAGCATTCGCAGCTCGCTCGAGCTCTACCGCAACCACATGGGCCGTTACCCCACGTCGGACGAGGGACTCGCGGCCTTGGTCGAGCCGCCGGATGACGACGAAGAGGCGGAACGCTGGCGCGGTCCGTACATCACGGATTTGAAGGATCTGAAGGACGCCTGGGGCAACGAGCTGATTTTCGAGTCGCCGGGCGAGTACAACGAACAGGGCTACGACCTTTCAAGCAGTGGCCCAGACGGCGATTCCGGAAACGAGGACGACATCACCAACTGGGACAAGGCCTGATTCAGCGCGGTTCTGGCCGCGCCATCTCGCGGCGCGGACTCGTTGCGGTGGATCTCACGACCGTCCTGGTAATGTACGGTTTGAATCATGCGCTCTCGACGACGATCCGCGCTGACGCTGCTTGAGGTGCTGATTGTTGTCGTGTTGATCGGCCTGCTGGTGGCCTTCGCGTGGCCGAATTTCGGCGCCGCCGGGCGGGCTGGGCAACTCGAGGAATCCGTCCGCCGGTTCAAGGCCGTCGTAAACCTGTGCCGCGCCGAGGCCATGAACCAAGCCCGGCGTTATCGTTTGAGCATACGTCTTGACGGCACGCTGCGCGTTTCGCGCCAAGGCGACGCGCTCCAAGCTCCGGACGAATACTATCGAGTGCGTGCGAACTGGGCCGAGACGCCCGTCTTGCTCGACGACGTGTGGATCGAAGGTGTCTTGGCCCTGCCGTACGGACCGCCGCCGATCTACATCGAGAATGAGGATATCGTCTTCACCGAAGAAGAGGACGGCGAACTCGAGGTTCCGTTGATCGAGGATCTGGACGAAGAAGTCGCGGTCGATTTCGAACCCGATGGAACGTGTGATTCGATTCGGTGGACGCTGCGCGACGCGCTGGGGCGCGGCGTGCAGTTGACGCTCGACGGGCGGATCGGGCGAATTCAAGTCGAACCGCTACCAAGGATTCCCGAAGACGAGGTCGAGCGCCCCGAGCGCGAGCCGATCGACGACGAGCAAGACGAGGAGGAGGAACCGGAGGACTTCGGCCGATGATTCCGCCTTCAAATGATTTCCGCCGCGCGGCGCTGCTACTCGAGGTCGTCATCGCGCTGACTATTATGGTCGCCGCGATAGGCCTGCTCGGCGCGCAGCTCGTCAACGGCTTGCGGATGACCGCGCACGGCGACTTGCACACGCGGGCCGTCGAGCTGACCGACCGGATCCTCGCGCTGCTCGAGCTCGATCCGCAGACCCAGGAACGTGTCTTTCTCGACGAGGAAACCGAAGGCGACTTCGGCAAGCAGTTTCGCGGGTGGCACTGGCGGGCGTTCGTCGAAGAAACCGACGTCATCGGGCTCGGGCAGGTCACCATCCAGATCCTCTACCAGGCCGACGCCGAGCGGCACGACGACATCGACGACGCCAAGGTCGTGCGCGAGGTCCACCTGCTCAAGGCCGATCCGGGCCGCATCGACTTGGCCGAGGACTTCGGCGTGCCGGAGGAGGTCGTCGATGAGCTGCTGGCGAACTTCCCCGCCGCCGGTGAGGACGGCACGCTCGACTTGCAGGCCCTGTTGAACGAGTTTTCGAACGATCCGCTGGCGCTGCTCGAGTTCCTCGCTGAGATCCAGCAATTCCTCGGCGACGCCGGGCTCGGCGGCGGCGCGGGCGACGCGCCGTCGGCCGAACAGCTCCAGCAATTCTTCGAGCGATTCGGCGGCGGGGTCGACCCGCAGGCGCTCGAGGACGCCCTGGGACCGGGATTGCCTTCCATTCCAAGGGCGCCGGGTGATGTGCCGCAGATCCCGCGCGGCGGAGGGCCGCCCGGCGACGGCGGCGGGGGAGGACCGCGCTGATGGCCGGCCGCGATCACATCAAGAAACGCCACGCCCGTCGCGCCCTAACCCTGCTCGAGGTCATTATCTCGATCGCGCTGATCGTAATGCTCCTGTCGGCGATGCTCACCTTCTACTGGCAGACCCTCACCATCCGCGACCAGGCCGCCCAGGCCGCCGACCGCACGCAAATCGCCCGCCACGTGCTGACCGGCATCGCGCGCGAGCTGCGCGGCTGCCTCGGCGTCGATCAAATCGGCTTTCCGGTCGAGCAGCGGCTCGTCGGCGATCGGCGGCGTATCACCTTTTTGACCACCGCGCTGCCGGCCAAGCACCAGTTCGAATTCTTCGAGGAGTTCGACACCTTGCCCCCCGCGCAGCACGACCTGTTCGAGGTCGGCTATTGGTTGCAGGTCGACGACGTAGAGACCACCGAGGACGGCGACCCGATCGTCAGCGGCATTCTCCGCACGGCGAAAATCACGCTTAATCAGTTTCTTATCGACGAGACCGACCCGCTCGACCTGCGCACCGATTTGTGGTCGCCCGAGCTCTTGTACCTCGAGTTCCGCTACTTCGACGGCGTCGAGTGGACGACCACCTGGGACGTGACCGCGGGCAATTCGCTCCCGCAACTCATCCAGATCACGGTCGGCTTCAAGCCGCTCACCATGTACGAATACGAGGACCAGGACCTCGACGAGTACCCGATCGACGAATACCCGCTCGGCGACGACCAGTACCACGCCGACCGCTACACGACGCTGGTGCGCATTCCGGCGGCCGACAAGTTCTTCGCCAGCCGCTTGCAGCGCGTGGGCCGGCAGTTGACCGAGCAGCTCGGCGTCGGGGCCGAGGGATTCTAGATGTTCCGCCGCCGCCGAGATTTCGACCCCCGCCAACGCCCGCGTGCTCGTGCCACGGCTGTGTCAGCCGTGCCGCTTGGTGTCGTGCCGGTGGCACCCGCCCGGCCAAGGCGCGGCATCGTCCTGCCGGTCGTGCTCGTGCTGATCGGCCTGCTGGCGGTGACGATGGCGGGCTTCGTCTTCTTCGTCCGGGCCGAAACCGCGGGCATGATCGCCCACGGCGACGCGCAGCAGGCGCGGCTGGCCGCCGAGTCGGGCTTGGAAGAAATCGTCGCGATGCTCCGCGAGGATCAGCACAACGCCCGGCAGTGGTTCAGTCGCCCGGACCGCTTTCGGCACGCGCTCGTCTGGGCGGCGACCTATGATCGCCAAGACGACCCCGTTGCCGAGTCGCGCTCGCGGACCGAAGCGTTCGACGACGGCGAACCGCGCGTCCTGGCTTGGCGCTACAGCGCCGTCGCTCCGGACACGTCCGGCTTGGAGAACACGCTGCGGTTCGGCATCACGCCGGAGTCGGGCAAGCTCGACATCAATCTCGCGACCGAGGCGCAGATTCGCCAGCTGTTCACGCCGCTGCTGGTCGGGCTCCAGATCGAGAATCCCGACGAGTTGATCAACGCGTTCCTCGACTGGCGCGACGCCGACGAGGAACCGCGGCTAGGCGGCGCCGAGAACGAGTACTACAACACGCTCGAGCCGCCGTACTCGGCCAAGAACGGCCCGCTGGACACGATCGAAGAGCTGCTGCTGGTGAAGGGGTTCAGCGCCGCGGTGCTGTACGGCGAGGACGTGAACCGCAACGGCTATCTCGATCCGAATGAGGACGACACGGACGAGACGTTTCCGTACTACGACAACGGCGACTCGGTGCTCGACCGCGGCATCGCGCCGTTCATCACGGTCTGGCCGCGCGAGCCGGACACGGCCCTGGACAACAAGCCGCGTATCAACCTCAACGCCGACGCCGGCATCATCGCCGCCCAGATCGCCGACGCGTTTCAGGAGGAAGAGCTCACTCAGGCGACGATCGATTTCATCGTCGCATTGAAGCAGCAGAACTTCGATTTCAGCCAGGTCGGCAGCGCGGCAGCGCTGTACGCGGGCGTCGACCTGCCCGAGAGCGGCGACCAGGAAGAGGGGGACGCTCCGGCGAGCGGGCTGCTGGCGGACAGCCCGATTACGCTCGAGGAACTGCCGTACATCATGGACCGCTTCAGCACGGTCGCGATCGCACAGGGCGGGCCGCAATTGCTGGCCGGGCGGATCAATATCAACACCGCCCCGTTTGAGGTGTTGACGCTCGTACCCGGAATGACCGCCGAGGTCGCGGGCGCCATCATCGCGACGCGCTCGACGCTCGAAGCCGAAGATCTGGCGACGACGGCTTGGCCGATGGTCGCGCATATTGTCGACCTGGCGACGTTCCAGCAGATCGCACCCGCGATCACCACCAAAGCGTATCAGTTTCATATCGAAGTGATCGGATACGCCGATCACGTGCAGCTGTTTCGCCGCTACGAGTGGATCATCGAGATGGTCGGCCCGCTGGCCCAGATCAAATACCGCCGCGACCTGACGCGGCTGGGGTTTGCGTGGCCCTTGGATGACGATACGGTAATCGTGAACGATTCGTGACGGCCGGCTTGAAAGGAACGCCGCGTTGATTCGACTGCCCCGCAAAGTGTTGTGCGTCGATTGGGACAAGCGTGCCCTGCGCCTGGTGGTGGCGCGCATCGGCGGGGGGGCGATGGAGCTGGAGGACGCGCATTCGCACCGCCTGCCGCATACGGTGGATTGCGACGATCCCGAGTCGATGGGCGCGTTCATCGCGCAGTCGCTGAAGCGGCACCACTGGCACCACAAACGCGTCATCGTCGACGTGCCGCGCGACAAATCGGTGATCAACCGCCTGTCGCTCCCGCCGACGCCCGACGACGAGCTCGCCGCCGCCGTCCGCTTTCAGGCGATGCGCGAACTTCCCTTCTCGCTCGACGAGGCGGTGATCGACTTTGTCGTGCTGCGGCGGGACGAGAACAACCGCGCGGTCGAGGTGCTGCTGGCCGCGGTACGGACCGAGGCGCTCGACCGGCTGCGCGAGACGTGCGTGGCCGCCGGTCTCACGCCGGCCCGCATCGGCTTGCGGCCGTACGCGATCCTGGTCAGCGTCGTACACCTGCCGAGCATGGCCGATCGCCGCGTGCTCTTCGTCGATGTCGGCCCGACCATGACCGAGATCGACGTGATCAACCGCGGGGCGCTTTGCTTCTCGCGCTCGGCCAACGTGAACATCCCGGTCCGCGGCGGCGAGCTGGTGTCCGACGATTCGCGGATCAGCTCGAAGGCCGAGTTGGAGGACGTCGAATCCACCGACGAGGCCGCCGTTGGCGCGATCGATCAGTTGGTGGTCGAGATCGTCCGCACGCTCCAGGCCTATCGCGCGACCGAGCCGGACGCGGCCGTGAACCGCATCGTGGTCGGCGGCGGGACGGGCATCGAGCCCGAGCTGCTCAAGGCCGTCGGCCGCAGGTTCGGCCTCCCGACCGAAATGTTCGACCCGACCGGTCCGCTGGCGGCCAAGGAATCCGAAGCGGTCAAACTGCGCTCGTTCGCGGCGGCGTTGGGGCTGGCGTGGGGGCTGAGCAAGGAGGGGCTGCTCGAGCTCGATTTTCTGAACCCCAAGAAGCCGGTGCCGCGGCGCGAGAACTTCAAGAAGCGCGCCCGCACCGCGAGCATCGCGGCGGCGATGGTGGTGACGGCGGTGGGCGTTTTCTTCGGCAAGGCGTATATGGAAAAGAGCGCCGCGCTGACCGACGTCCGGAAGGAGGTCAGCAGTCTGCAAGAGGATCGCGACGAACTGGCCAAGACCGAGTTCCAGAACCAGCGTGTAACCGATTGGGTGGTCGAGGCGGTCTGGCTCGACGATCTCCTGCAATTGTCCGAGCAAATGGTCGATCGCGGCGGATCGAACCCGGACGTCAACACGCACCTGATCGCGAAGGGCCTTTCGTTCGACGCGCGCAAGGGCACGCTGTCGATCGATGTCGAGTGCCGCGACAACAAGACGTTTCTCGAATTCGTCGAGCGGCTGAACGAGCTCGACGGCGGCAAGCGCTACAACGCCAGCGTGGGCGGATCGTGGCGCGAGGGCAGCACCAGCGACCCGGCGTTCAAGGGCTCGAGCAAGGTCAAGGTCGAGGTCGTCCGTCTGGTGCGGCATCGTGCCGCTGCTGACAAGCGCGAGAAGGCCCGCCGCAAGGTGCGCGACGCGATCTTTACGACCGCCTTCAAGCCGGCCGCCAAAAAGTCGTCCAAGCCGCGCTCCTCGACGAGCCGCCCCCCCGCGTCGCAGCCGGCCGCGACGCGACCCGCCGCCGCCCAGCCGACCGGAGACGAGCGATGACCCAGCGCGAAACCGTCCTGGCCAAGGTCGTCGCCGTCGGAGTCGCGGCCTACGTCGGCTATCTCGGCGTCAACCAGCTCATCGTCGATCCCTATCAGTCCCTGCAGGCCGAGCTGGACAAGCAGACGGCGAGACGCAACGAGCTCAACGATGAGCTGCTCGTCGCCTATGGCGTCAAGAAAACCTGGAAGGACCACACGCGGCGGACGCTATCCAAGAATGAAGACGAGCTCGCGCGCCGCTTTCTCATGATCCTCGGCTCCCTGCTCGATGAGCACGGGCTCACCGAGAACCGCACCATCACCAAGCGCTCGCACCGCAGGCTGAAAAAGAGCGGCTTCGTCGAAGTGCCCGTGCACATACGCGTGACGGCGTCGTTGGATGAGGTCGTTGGTTTCCTGCACGCGTTCTACCAGCAGCCCTATTACACGCAGATCGAAACCATCTCGCTGCGGCCGGAAAAGTCCGGCTCGTCCGGTTCCGGCTCGGCGTCCAAGGCGCGGCGCAACCGACGCAAGCGCAACCGGCGTAATCAGCCGCGCGAAGAGACCAAGCTCAGCGTGACGATGGTCGCCAAGACGCTCTGGCTTCCGAAGGACGCTCAGGTCGGGCATAAGAAGTACGATCCCGATTTCGCCGTCGACCGTCTCGCCGAGCACGACTTGAGCAGCTACGACGCGATCGCGGCGACGAACATCTTCGCCAAGTGGGAAAAGCCGGCGCCACAGCCGACGGCCCGAAAACCGAAGCCCAATTCGGATGAGCCGAAGGACCCTGTCGTTGTCGAGACGCCCACGGTCGATCCGCGCGAAGGGCTTGACAAGGTCTACCTGGTTGGCACGGAAGTGCGCAACGGCGAGTACGTGGCCAGCGTGTTCGACGAGCGCTCGCCGGACCAGCCCACGGTCGAGTACCGCGTCCAGGACCGTTTCGAACCGGACGGCACGGTAGTGCTGATTCACCGGCTCGGCATCGTGATTCGCGCCGACGAGAGCGATGGCAACGACGAAACAACAACGGTCGATTATTTCTATCCGCTGGGCGCGAGTTTCAAACAGCGCGAGCGATTGGACGCCGCGCGGCACCCCGACATCGCTCGCGACCCGCGCCTGACCCGGAAAGACTGAACGACGAAATTCAGGCGTTCCATTTGGGCCGCTTCGGGCCGCCCGCCTGCACCAAACCGTTTGCTTGGCAGTGCTTACGGAAGACTCGCGCATTCGGGCGGCGTACGCACAAATCAACGACGGCCGGAGAGATCCGCTAAGTTTTGATTGCGAAAGAGGTTAGGTGTTCTTGGCGTCTAGGTTCCTCCATTTTTGCATTGCCACCTCCTGGCGGTTTCGGGGTATAAATTGCATACGCGACGGACGTTGGAGCAATTCGCCAACGGCGTCGCCGAGGTTGTCGTTCGCGGTGTCTGCGTATTGCGAAACGCAATCCGTAGGGTCGCGGAAATGAAAGGGCCACTACCACTTGGGGTTGACCAGCGCGGTCGCCTCGACAGGCAAGCTTGAGCGCACCCGCAATCGGGTCGCGAATCGCGGAAACGCCGCAAGGGTGAAAACATGTCGCGCAACAGAACGCAGCGCGGGCGCATCGGAACGATCCTGGTCCCGGTGCTCGTACTTCTGACGGCGAACGTCACGCTCGCCCAGGACAAAGACACGGGCAAGCAGGAAAACGCCGGCCAATCCAAAACGAACAAGAGCGCGTCGCCGGCCAAGTCACAGTCGGCCGAGCGAGGGACCAGCCAGCCGACGACGATGTCGTCCACGGCGCGTTTTCGCGAGCTGCGAAAGCTGGCGGCCGAGCAGGAGCGCAAGCGCAATCTCCAGGAACATCGCGAGAGCACGGCCAAGCGCAACGCCGAGCGCCAGCGCAAACTGGAAGAAGACCGCAAGGCCGCCGAAGCACGGCGCGCCGTTGCGCAGCGCATGCTGACCCAGCGCAAGAATACGCCGCAGACGACGCGCGCCGGCGGTACTCCGGCGACACGCCCGGGCGGCGCCTTCCCGCGTTCGCAGCGCGCAATCGGACAGCCGCTTGAGATGTCGCCCGAGGAGCGTCGCCAGCGCATGCTCGAGTCGCTCGGCCGGGGAAAAGTGAGCCCGATCATGGGGCCGACCATCCCGGGACAAGATAGGCGCGAGGACCCGCGCGCCGCGAAAGAGTTGCGGCCGCTGCGCCCGGCGATCCTGGGGCGCGACGGCGGCGACGAGCCGGTCCGCTCGCCGACCGATCGTGGGACGCGCCGCGTCACGCCGCGCCGCAGCAGCGCGCCGGCGACGCCGCGCGAGGCTTCGCCCGCGGCCGCCGAGGAAACGCCGCCGGAATGGTTCA
>JACZRH010000180.1 GCA_022574815.1 Planctomycetota bacterium
GTTCCATCGGTAATTTCAAACATCGCAGGAAATCGTTCCATCCAGGCTTCATTTCCAGCCGGGCAATATTGTCGGCCATTGCCTTCGATGGCCGCAATCGTCGGAATACGTGCAGCCAGGCTCGCTGAGTGAAGGAACGAAGCCCCAATGCACGTCAGGTCTTGGACGCAAAGGAACATGTTGAATTTCTGGGCGGCTGCCCCCATCAATAAGGCTTCTGTGTGACCCTTGCAGGCCTTCAGCGCGACACCGCTGTAGCCTTGCTCGCGTGCCAGCAGAAGACTGTCCAAGTCCACCAACGATTCGTCGATCACAACAGGTTTGATCTTGGCAGCCTTGTGCATTCTGTTTTCGGGGTGAGCTCGCAGGTCGCGGTGCGTTGGCTGTTCGATATACTGCACTCGGGATAGTGCCGTAGATGATTGCTCAGCCAGTTTGTTCAGGAAATCCAACACATAATCAACGTCCGTGCACTTTTCGTTGAAATCTAGTGAGTAAAACCACTGCTTGCAGCCGAGACTGGACTGGGCTTCCGCGGCGTTGCGTTCGACGCTTATTACACGGTCAACATCCCAGGCAAGATCGTCGCCAGCGAGTTTTATCTTCAAGTGGGTCAAACCATCCGCGATGATCCATTCGCCGAGCGTTTCCGGCAAACCGTCGTCAATGCGAGTTTGAACCTCGCCGTCCGATAACGGATCGAGAGCTCCAACCAAGTGATAAATTGGCAGGTTGGCCTTGGGTTGCCGAGATGTGTAGGCATCCAGGTACTCGCCTGCGAACTCATCGGTGAGATACTCCGATAGATCCCGGTTGATGAAATCCGCTCCGAGCAGGTTGTATGAGTTTTCGTTCAGCGCTTTCCCGTACGCATCGTGAATCGCGGCTTCGAGCGGACTTGCCGACACGAGTTGTGCGAGCCCGACACTGTTGCTGTCGTGAATCTGACCCGGGCGTAGCGCCTCGCCGCCGGCCACGAGCTCGTCGCCTGTTCCCAGAATCGCGACGCGCGGGCGGTCATGGACCCGCACGCGCACCACGCCGCCGGCGACCAGCGCCGCCAGCGTTCCCGGCCCGATCCGCGTGGCGGCGCGGACGAGCCGGTCGCCGCGCCGCACGTGCGCGCCTTGCGAATCGATGTGCTGTCCCGGCTGCGGCGCGTCGCTGAGCTCGACGCCTCCGTCATCGACCTCGCGCGAGTGCTCGACCATTACGACCGCGTCGGCCCCCGGCGGAATCGGCGCCCCGGTGTTGATCTGCGCGCAGGTCCCCGGCTCGACGCGCGGCAGCCGCTCGGCCCCGGCCCGCACGAGGTCGAGCCGGCGCAGCGTCGCGGCCCCGTCGGAGAAATCACCCGCCCGCACCGCGTAGCCGTCCATCATCGCGCGGTCGAAGGGCGGGAAGTCGTGCGCGGAGAAAGCGTCCTCGGCCAGCACGTGGCCGAGCGCGTCCCGGACGGGGGCTTCGTGGTGTCCGGCAGGCTGCACATGCCGCGCCAGCGCGTCCCAGACGGCTTCGACGCGCGCCGCGTTGAGTGTCTCGAATGTCATGGGCCGAATTGTCGAGCCCGCCGCGCGGAGCGTCAAGCGAACGCGGTTTGCGACCGACCCGCGCAGCCGCGCTTTGCGCAGCGGTGACGCGCGGTACCATGTTCGCGGCGCGCGTGTCGCTGCGCCTCCGACCCGATCCGGAGCAGGCCTATGAGCACCAGGCTAAAGCGGTTTCGCGAGTACCGCGAGAAGATGAACGAGCGCATCCTCGCCGCCAAGAATCTGAACATCAACCGATTCTTCACGCTCGACGCGAAGGCCTACGAGGACGGCGCGCTCGACGCCCGCACGAAAGAGATCGCCGGCCTGTCGGCGTCGCTAGTGCTCCGCTGCGACGATTGCATCGCCTACCACGTCATCCGCTGCAAGGAGCTCCGCGTCTCGAACGCCGAGCTGCTGGAGGTGCTCAACGTGGGCCTGATCGTCGTCGGCTCGATCGTGATTCCGCACCTGCGCCGCGCGGTCGAGCTGATCGATGAGCTCGATGCCGAAGAGCCCGCCGCGCCTTAAATCGCTCATTCCTGATCCCGCACGCGAAAAAACACGGCGTTTCCCGCGTGCGCCTTGTTACAATCAACACGGAGCCGGTCGTGGGCGCTCGAGATTCACACGGCCCGGCCTAACCCGGCACGACCGCGCGTGTCTGTTTCGTTGCGTGGCCTACCTGCGGGCCGCGAGAACGGAACAAACGACGCAAGGAGTTTCACGATGATCCCGCGCAACCCACTCTGGACAATGGCCGGCGTCGCACTTGTCGCCGCCTTCGCCGCGCCCGCCTTGGCCGGCGACGTCAGCTTCGGCATCAGTTTCGGCGGCCGCTCCTGCGGCGTCAGGGCGTACTACGGCGGCGGTCCCGCCTATCACTTCGCCCCGACCCGTTACTACCGTCACGCACCGCGCTACTATTACCGATCGCACTCCTACGGGTACTACCCGCGCTACTCCCATCGCAGCGGGCACTATCGGCGCTACAGTTCGCCCCGCCGCTATTATTACGGCGGCCATTCGTACTCGCGACGCGGTCACGGCCGGCACTACTATCGCTATTCCGGGCACCGGTAGACCTTGGCAACTCGCCGGGCAGTCAGGGCGCGTGGCGGTCGAGCAGGGCCGCCAAACGCAATCGCCGGACGAAAACTCGCCGGGGCGTTCCCTCGATGTAGAGACGTTTCGCAGGCTTCCTACGAAATCATCTACCGCCCGAATCGCACGGCCCGAGGCCGGCGATCGCCAGGAAGAACGGGTCGATGTCCCCGCCGTTCACCGCGCCGTCGCCGTTGATGTCGGCGGCGCAGAGCAGTTCGCAAAGCGGGTACGTGGCTTCCCAAAGGGCCGGTTCGCCGAGTGCGACGAAGAACGGGTCGATGTCGCCACTGTTGAACAGGCCGTCGCAGTTGGTGTCACCGCAGATGAAGCCCACGCACGTCGGTGGGGGGGCACCGGTGAACATGTCGAACATATGGCCGAGGTTATCGGTCGGGCAGGAAACAAATCCGGGGCCGAAGAAGTTGCACTCGAGCACCGGGTCGATCTCGAGGAAGGGCGGCTCGGTGTCGACATACACGACATCCGAAGGCTCTTCGCCGGGGCTGTCGGCCTTCAGGCCCCAAAACATGAACTGGGCGCTGGTGGGGGGCGTGAAGGTGCCGGCGACCGGATTGTAGTCCTTGGCGGCGATCAGCGTGTAAGCACCGGCCCCATCGACCGGATGGTCCAGGAACAAACCGGAAAGGCACAGCTCGGCATCGGTCCAGTAGTAGCCGCCGCCTGAGTTCAGGACGCCGAAATCCAACACGACGCCTTCAAAGCCGCCCGACGACGCGGGATCGAGGCAGTTGTCGCTGAAGTCCTCCGCGGTAAAGACCGCGATGAAGCATTGCTCGGACGTGCCGGGCCCGCCGACATGCCAGACCCAGGCGAACTGAACACGGTCGGAGGTCAGGCCTTCCGTGCCGGGTTCGACGACCATGTCGTTGACAATCATCGGGGCCTGGAAGGCCGTGCCGAAGAACCAGCGATAGCTGCCGCCGGTGGTGCAATCACCCGTGGCGGCGATGTCGCAGAACGGATCGTAGCCCTCGCAGCCGTTGGGGGGGTCGTCGCCGTCGGTCGGCGTCGCCGGATCGCCGACACCGCCGGTCGCGGAGCGGACGCCTTCGAAGCAGTCAAACGCCGGATCCTGACCGCAGAGCTGCGCGATGCCGCCGGAGTTGTCGACCTCGTACCAGGGGCTCTTGAGCCGATAGTCCGGTCCGATTCGCGCCATGCGCAGAACCGGGACAAACGGGCCGCGTTGTAGCGGTTGCAGGTGCGGCGCCACGCTGGGCTTTTCGCCGGCCAGCTTGGGCTCTTCGGCCGGCGCCGCCGCACTGCAGGCCCCTACCAGGCCCACAAGCGCAACAAACCTTTTCATGAGTTCATCCTCTGTGCAAGAAACGAGAATCAAACCCAGCGACACAGCCGCCCCGGCCAAGTGCGGTTACTGCGACCAATAGCGGCGCGCCGCTCCGCGCGAAGCGTCAAGAGTGCGGTCGTGAGAGGACGGGTAGGCGAATCCTGACGCTTCTTTGTCTTAGCCCGGGATTCTCCATTGGCCGGGCTTTCGGTCGTCATTTTACCGCATGGAGCCTCTCCATCCAAGCCGGCGCCGCGGTCCAAAAAAGGGGTCGGGAGTCTTTTCCTCGGCGGCAGAAAAGACTCCCGACCCCTTTTTTGTTCCCGCCGGGCTGTTAGGGCGCGTGGCGGTCGAGCAGGGCCGCCACGCGCGACTTCGGCATGATGATCTGCACGAACCGGCCGGTTGCCAGGAGGCGGCCGTCGCTTTTCGCCGTCACTCGGCAGGTCAGACGCTGGCCGTGCAGCGACTCGATCTCGGCCCGCACGACGACGCGCGCCCCAATCAGCGCCGGCGATTTGTGATCGAGTGTGATGTGCGCCCCGAGCGCCTCTTCGTCATCGTCCAGGTGCGGCGCGAGCACCTTGCGGCCCGCCATTTCCATGTAGTGGACGGTTTCCCAGGTCGAAAACAGCGGGTGTACGAGTTCGCCGTCGAAATGCGGGCACATCGCCGGCGTCACCGTGATTTCGATTTCCGCGTGTTTTCCGGGTTCGAGGCCTGCTTTCATGGCGTTTGTGTATGAACCGCGTCGCGTTTCGTTTGTCACCGCAGGCTTGGCGGTCCTCGGCCGTCTACGTCAGGCGCGGCGCCCGACGCCACATCCCAAGTGACCACATCTGCACGAGCACTACGACAGTACCACCGGTTCGATCCCCAGCAATTCGCAGGCCGACACCAACGCCGCGATGTGGTCGCCGATCACCGCGTGGATGTGGTTGCTGCTGTAGTTGTCGCGCAGCGTCTGCAACGGCAGGTCGAACGACGCGAACGCGTGCGGCCACTCGACCGTCGTCATCTTCGCCAGCCGTTCCTCTTTCGCGCGCGACATTTGCACGAACGACCCGGTGAACAGGTGCATCACGAAGCGCCCGTGGCGGCGCACGATGCGCCCGAACGTGACCATTTTGGCGGGGGCGGCGTAGAACTGCACGCTCGCCCCGCCGCCGCGAAAGTAGAAATCCAGCGCCGGACGCAGGTGGCACTCCTTCCAGTTCCGCCGAAAGTTCTTGGCCCGTTTGGCGAACCACGGGGCGTGCTGCCCGCTGTTGACCAGGTCATAGATCTTCTCGCGCTCGTGGTAGTGCCGCAGGTCGGCGAACAACACCGGTGTGCCGGTCAGATTGTGCATGAGCTGCATGGTCAGCGCGCCGTTGCTGTCGCACTCGGTCGCGCAGATGAGCGGCTGCTTGTCCCGCTGCTCCCAGTCCGCGGTGTCGTTCAGCAAGGCCTCCTGCACGTCGGCGATGCACATTTCGGTCCATTCGGTCATGTCGAGCTGGCCGGTCAGCCCGCAGAAGTCGATGCCCTCGACCTTGCAGAAGTCCTTCATCGCCAGGTACATCCGCACCTGCCGCGCGAGCGTGCCGCCCGGTCCCGGGGTGAGCTTCTTGTCGTCCCAGTGAATCTTGGCGCAATGCTTTTCGAGCCAGGCCAATCCGGCCTCGACGCGGTCGGCGGCGATCCGTTGGGCCAGCTCCCACAGATGGAGCTGCCCGCGGTGGTAGACGTGGATGCCGAACTGCTCCATCCACTGCGATGGATCGACGTGCCCGGTGTACATGCCCATCGACGGGCCGTCGAACTCGCCGTAGCGCATCCCGTGCAGCAGGGCCGCCGCCCGCTCGCCTTGGTGGCGCGCGTCCGGGTCGTGCCGGTGCAGGAAGTGCTCGACCTGTTTTTGGATCTCGGGTTTGCGGATGTCGCCCAGAACGCGCCCGAAAGGTACGTTCATCTCGTCGAGCGTGCCCGCCGACGCGAAGAACGCCACCCACCCCGGGTGCGACGGCAACACATTGCCGACCAGCAGGATCGGCACGCCGGGCAGCAGGTTGGCGACCTGGGCGGTCAGATCGGGAAACGACCACACGCAGAAGTTGAAGACCACCACGTCCGGATAGGCCAGGTCGATCCGCCGCGCTTCGTCGCGGGCGGTCTTGTAGTTCCAGACGATCTTGCGGGCCGCCACGACCTCGTGCTTTTTCCGCTTGAAATAGGAGACCAGCCGCTCCTGGAACGCTCGACAGTCTTTGTCGGTGGCTTTGGCCACGCGCGCCCGGCCGTCGGTGAATGTGACGATCCCGATTTTCATCGCTGCCTCCCGCTGCCAACAGCTCCGTTCGTGAATGGGCGGCCGCGGCCCGCCGCCGCGCCGGACCCTATTTACCCGCGCCCCCCGACCGCACGCAAGCGTCGCCGTGCGATTCGGCAGCCGCAACACCGCCGGCCGCGATCGGAATTGGAAAAAAGAATAGCCGCTTGGCAAAGCCATGGGATTTTCTTGTTGAGCCTCGCGGCCGGCGCCGTACAATCCATTTCCGACGCCCCATCAGCAACCGCGTCAGCCACCGCACGGATTGCGGGTCAAGGAGGATGGTCGTGGCTGGTCGAAAAAAAAAGCGCCCCGTTATGTATGAAATCATTCGCCGTTCCCAGCGCTCAGAAGCCGAGAAGGCCGCGCGCCCGGCCCGCGCGCCCGCGCGCTCGCGACGCGAGCCCGTTCGGGCGGCCGTCACGGTCGTGCCGACAAGCCCGCGCGTCGAAGAGCCACTGCCACAGGCGCAGGCGCAGCTACAGCCACGGCCGCCGGTCGTGAGCCTGACCGACCGCGGCGTCGCCATCCAACTCGGCTGGACGGGCTGCACGGTCCTGGTGATCGGCACGCTGTGTGTTCTCGCGGTCACCTTCGGGGCCGGCTCGCGCTACGCGCGCGAGACGGCGACCGGCGACTCCGACAACCAAGCCGGCCTCGCCGGCGAATCACCGAGCGGCGCCGACCCGGCTGACGCGCGTCGGCCAGCCGGGACAAACGTGGCGGTCCCGCCCCGATCGCCTGGGATCGACGCCAACCGCGCCCGTGGCGCTGCCCAGCCGCCGGAGCGCCTCGAAGAAAGACCGTTCGACGCCCGCAAGGGCTACTCCTACATCATCGTGCAGTACTTCCAGAAATCGAAGTTGAAGGACGCCCGCGCCGCCGCCGTCTTCCTGCGGCTCAAAGGCGTCGCCTGCGCGGTGGAACGCGGCAGCAAGGACATTCGTCTGATTGCCACCGAGCCGTTTCTGGTCGATCAAAAGGACGCCGCCAGACGCAATCGGGAAAAGCGCCGCGCCGAAGATCTTCAGAAGCAGATTCGCCGGATCGGAAAGGAATACGCCCGCACCGGCGGGCGCTACGCGTTTGATCAGTGTCCTTTGAAGAAATTCTGAGTCCCTCGACCGAATCGAGCAGCGATGTCGCGTCTGGAACAACTGAGGAAACTGGCCGAGCTCGAGCCGAACGACCCCATGTCCCACTACGGCGTCGGGCTCGAGTGCATCAACCTCGCGGAGTGGCACGAAGCGACGGTGGCTTTCGCGAAGGCGCTCGCCGTGGATGAGACCTATTCCGCCGCCTACTACCACAAGGCACGGGCCGAGATCGCCGCCGGACGAGGCGACGACGCCCGCCATACGCTCGAGGCCGGCATCGCGTGCGCCGTCGCCGCCGCCGATCGACACACCGAATCGGAAATGCGCGAGCTGCTCGCGTCGCTGGCATGAACCCGCTGCGCATCGCCATCTCCGGCTGTACCGGCCGGATGGGGACGGAAATCATTCGGCTTGCCGTCGCCGACCCCGCGCTGCGGATCGTGGCCGCGGTGACGCGCGCCGACGACCCGCGGCTCGGGCAGGACGCCGGCGCCGCGGCGGGGATCGACCCGCTCGAGCTTCCCGTCGCCACGCACTGCGTCGCGGCGTGCGACGTGCTGATCGACTTCAGCCTGCCGGCCGGGTGCCGGCAATGGGCCGCGTGGTGCGCGTCGCACGAGGTCGCGCTCGTGAGCGGAACGACGGGCCTCGATGAGGCCGACCACGCGGCACTCGCGGCTTGTGCCGAGAAAGTGCCCGTCCTTTGGGCGCCGAACATGAGCGTCGGCGTCAACCTGCTCTTGCGGCTGGTTGCCGACGCGGCGGCCGTCGTCGGCAAGGATTGGGACATCGAGATCGTCGAGGCCCATCACCGCCACAAGATCGACGCGCCGAGCGGGACTGCACGGGCTCTGCTCGATGCGATCCGCGAAGCCCGAGGTGATGATTCGCCTCCAGCCGTCATGCATGGACGCAGCGGCCAGTGTGGACCGCGCCGCCCCGGCGAGATCGGTATCCACGCCGTGCGCTTGGGCGACGTCGTCGGTGAACACGAGGTTCACTTGGCCGGCGAGGGCGAGACCTTGACGCTGCGCCATCGGGCGCACTCGCGCAAGACCTTCGCGGCCGGAGCGCTACGCGCGGCGAAATGGTTGTACGGCCGCCCGGCGGGGCTCCATACGATGCGCGACGTTCTGGGCGGGGACTCGCAGCGGCCGGGCTCGGAGGCCGCTTATCGCCTCACGCCACGGCTGTGACACTCGCCGTTTCCGAATCTGCTCGCGTCGCGGGGCAAACTCGCCGCTGAAAATCCCCGGATTATCGGGCCTGCGATTCTCGCACCCTTTCTAAGACTTTCCGCGATGACACCGACCGTTTTGCCGATGCGCAAAGTAACTGTTCACGCGGCCGGCATTGGCCGATGGGCAGTGAGTGCGACTCCGGCATTATCTTCGCAACTTAGCGTGACCTGCGCAAATCTTGCAGCGGAGCAGCCTTTATGCGGGAACGTGTACGTGGCGGGCTCCAGCGCCGGTTCGTGATCCACTTTGTCGGCCTGCTGATCGTGGCGGCCGGCACGATCGAAGCCGCGCTGGTCTGCCAGAACTACCGCGACGTGTTGGCGGCCGAGCGGCATCACACCGTCGGTCACGCTCGCTCGGTCGCGATGTTCGCCGAAGCCGGCCTGCGCAATCGCGATCCGTCGCATCTGCCGCTCACGTTGCAGGCCCTGGCGGCCGACGCCCGGCTACGCGGCATAGAGGTCTTTGACGCCAACGGAATTCTCTTCGCGCAGTACCATCGCTCCGGGGCATCGAATGCCGATCGAGTCCTGCCGCTCCCGGACGCGGCGCGTCGCGACGTCTCCAAGCACGCGGAATGGGTCGAGTGTGCTGCCGGCGCGATCTTCGCAACGGTGCCGATCTGGAGCGCGTCCGAGCCATTCGCCGCGGTCGGCAACTCGGACCCGGCCCCGAGGCCGGGCGCCTTGCTCGGCTACGCGCGCGTGACGCGCAGCCTCGAGCAGCTCCACGCCCAGGTCGTCGATCGCATCCTGGCGGCAATCGTGTTGTTTGCCGTCATCGTTCTCGTCTTCAGCAGCGCGACGTTGGTCTTCGTCCGAAACCTGACGCGGCCCCTGCGCGACCTGTTGAATACGACCACGGCCATCGCGGACGGCCGCCGCGGCGAACGCATCCCGGAAACCGGCCCCGGCGAAATCGGCGTGCTCGCCCACTCCTTCAATCACATGGCCGATCGGCTGGCCCAGAGCCACGCCTCGACCGAGCGCGTGATTGAGCAGCGCACGCGCGAACTCGTCCGCGCCAACGACGCCAAGAGCCGCTTCCTGGCCAACATGAG
>JACZRH010000181.1 GCA_022574815.1 Planctomycetota bacterium
GCGGGCGTGCGGTTGATCAAGCGGAGCTCGGGCACGCCGGCCTGCAGGAGCCCATGACAAACCGCCCGCGCCGCGCCGCCCGCGCCAAGCACCACGGCGGGACCGGACGCCGCCGACCAGCGGGGAGCGCCGGCGCGCAGGTTTTCCATGAAGCCGAAGGCGTCCGTATAGGCGCCGGCGAGCGATCCGAATACGGCCGCGGCGTTGGAAACGAGCAGGAGGCGTTGCGGCGGGCGCAGGGTCTGTGCTTGTGACGTCGCTCGTGCCGAGACGTATAACGCCAGCAGCCCGGCCGCCAGCGGTCCGGCCCACAACATGCCGGTCGTGAAGACCGGCGAAAGTAGCAATCCGAGCGCGAGCGGCCAACAGCACCACGCCGCGACCGCCGGCATCCAATAGGCCGCCAGTCGGAAGCGCTGCCGGGTTGTCGCGTCCGCGATTCGCGCGACCTGCGGAATGCGAAGGACCAGGGCTCCGGTCAACACGGGCAGGGCGGCGGCGGCGAGCAGCCGCGGGGCCCAGAGCAGCACGCCGCAGCGCAACGACGCGGCGGGGCTCGCGCCGGTGTACACGAAAGTCGCGGCCGCGGTCAGCAGGGCCGCCACCAGCCAGACCCACAGCATCCCGAACACGAGCATCAGCACGGCCGGCGCGGTCGGCCCGTTGATATCCAACGTGTGCAGCCGCCGCCGCGGGCGCAGCGCCCCGCAAAGCAGCTCGAACAGGCTGCGGACGAGCACCTGGTGCGACTGCCACGGATCGCAGCGGTCGAGCCAGGTCTCGAGGTTCTCGCGCGGGATTCCGACCGCTAATTCGTCGGCGTCAATACCCAGCCCGCACTCCGGACAACGATCGGAAGTCAGCCCGCGCAGGTTGTACTTACAGCGCGGGCAGGCCACATCTCGATCGACGGTCGACGACATGCACGGGCCTTTCGCCGTTACAGCGACACGTACGGCGCCGGGTCGGGCCGCCCGACCTCGGCGAACGCCGCCAGCCGCAGCCGGCAACTGTCGCACCGCCGGCAGCCGCGCCCCCGCGTGTCGGGATCGTAGCAGCTTCGCGTCAGCCCGTAATCCACGCCCAACTCCAGGCCGCGCCGAATGATGTCGGCCTTGCGCATGTGAATCAGCGGCGCGTGAATCCGCACGGGTTTGCCGTTCACGCCCGCCCGGGTCGCCAGAGCTGCCATCTTCTCGAAGGCGGCGACGTACTCCGGCCGACAATCGGGATAGCCGCTGAAGTCGACGGCATTCACCCCGATGAAGATATCCTGCGCGTCGCGCACCTCGGCCAGCGCCAGCGCATAGGAGAGAAAGATCGTGTTGCGCGCCGGGACGTACGTGATCGGTATCTCATCGGCGGCGGCGGGATCCCGGTCCTTCGGCACCGCGATCTCGTCCGTCAACGCCGACCCGCCGAAAGCCCGCAAGTCGATCTCAACCACCTGATGCACGCGCACCCCCGCGGCGGCGGCGACCGCGCGGGCCGCGTCGAGCTCGACCGCATGACGCTGCCCGTAGCGAAAGCTCAGCGCGAGCGGCTCGAAGGCCTCGTCACGCGCCAGCGCAAGCGTGGTGGCACTGTCCAGACCCCCCGACAACAGAACAACCGCTTTCGGCTTCGTCTTCATCGACCCAGCAAACGCGGAGATGCGTCAGTGCCCGTGCTCGTCGTCATCTCCGTCTTCCGGCGGCAGCGGCGACTCGTCGCACACGCAAACCCGCTCGATCGCGATCGCTCTGCCCGTGCTCGAATTCGCCTCGATGATCACGCCGCAGAGCCGCACGTCGTGCTCGGCGACGTTGTAGGGCGTGGGCATCCCGGTGGTCAGGACCTGGAGCACGCGGTATTTGTCGCGCCCGAGGATCGAATCGTACGGTCCGGTCATGCCCAGATCGGTGATGTACGCCGTCCCGTTCGGCAAGACGCGCTCGTCGGCGGTCTGGACGTGCGTGTGGGTTCCGACGACCGCCGTCACGCGCCCGTCGAGGTACCAGCCCATCGCGATTTTTTCGCTGGTGGTTTCGGCGTGCATGTCGACCAGGATGATCTTCACGTCCTGCGGCACGCGGCGCAGGACGCGGTCGACCGCGTGAAACGGGCATTCGGAGCGTACGTTCATGTAGGTCCGCCCGAGCAGCGAGATCAGCGCCACGCGCGTCGCGTTCTGCGTCTCGAAGATCGCCAGGTCGCGGCCCGTCGCTTCGGGCACGAAATTCGCCGGCCGCACGATGCGCTCCGACGACTCGAGCAGCGGGAAAATCTCACGCCGCCGGTAGATGTGGTCGCCCATCGTGCAGGCATCGATGCCGTAATGCAGCAGCTTTTTGAACATCGGCGGCGTCAGACCGGAGCCCGCCGCCGTGTTCTCCGCGTTGGCGATCACGCAGTCGATCTCGCGTTCGCGGCGGAGAAGCGGTACGATTTGCGAGCAGGCGTGCTTGCCGGGGCGACCGACGATATCGCCGATGAACAGAATGCGCATTGCAGCGTTCTTTCCGTCTTCGTGTTCGGTTTCGCCCGCCAGCCGCGAGCGCGAGCGTACTATAGCCGTGGATGCCGACGTGACGCTACCGTTGCGTCGCGGGATTCCAGGGCAGCGGACCAATCATAGGGCTCGGGCGGCCGTCGCGCGAGTTCATCGGGGAAGCAAAGTCGAGACCGGGCCGCACCGAACCGGCGCGGCTCGCACCCACGGAGGACTTCCGATGCGCAGCCGTGTGTTGAGCGCCGTGTTGCTGGCCGTTGTATGCGCCGGCCTTCTCGCCGACGAGCCGGAGAAAAGACAAATCGGTCAGATGGTCCTCGAGGGCATCCCGGAATGGGACGACGCCGTACGGCAACGCATGTTGCAGTACCTCAACGTCCGCGGCGCTTCTCTGCAAAGCATCAGTGCTGACGGCCGCCGAATCGTGATCGCTACGCGTTTCGGCGACACCACGCAATTGCACGTCGTCGATGCCCCGCTCGCGGCGCGCCGCCAGGTCACCTTCTTCGACGAACCGGCCGGAGGCGGCGCGTTCATCCCCGGCAGCAACGGCCGGCGGCTGCTGTACTCCAAGGACCGCGGCGGCGACGAAAAAGACCAGTTCTACACGCTCGATCTCGCGACCGGCCGCCACACGTTGCTGACCGACGGCCGCTCGCGCCACGCCGATGGGGCGGTCTCGCGCGACGGGCGGCGCCTCGCTTTCACCGGGACGGCCCGAAACGAGCGCGACTTCGACCTCTACACGCTCGATCTGGCCGGCGGCGGCAAACCCAAGCTGTTGCTCGAGCGCGAGGGCAACTATTACGTCAGCGAATTCAGCCCCGACGGCGGAAAAATCCTCCTGCTGCGCTACGTTTCGGCCAAGGAGACGCAGTGGTTCGTCGTCGATGCCGAGTCCGGCGAAAACGTCGCGATCACGCCGACCTCGCCGCCGACGTACTACGGCGGCGGCGTCTGGGGCTACCAGGGCCGGGCCGTTTACCTCACCAGCGACCGCGACGGCGACTTCCGCAAGCTCTACCGCCACGAGCTCGGCACCGACGCCTGGCACTGCCTCACCACCGACATCGACTGGGACGTCAGCGAGGTCGCCGTCGAGCCGCGCACCGGCGGCGTCGCGTTCATCGTCAACGAAGGCGGCATTTCGCGGCTCTTCTTTGCCGACGCGCGCGGCAACGCCCGCAAGCTCGTGACCGGCTTGCCGACGGGCATCATCAGCGGCCTGTCCTTCTCGACGATCAATGCGACCTTGGGCCTGACGATCAATTCCGCCGGTTCGCCGTCCGACGCCTACACCGTGTCCTACCCCGACGGGCGCGTCACGCGCTGGACCCGCAGCGAGATCGGCGGGCTCAATTCCGACGGCTTCGTCTCGCCCGAGCTGTTCCACTTTCCCACCTTCGACACCGTGCAAGGAAAGCCGCGCGAAATCCCCGCCTTCCTCTACAAACCAGCCGGAAACGGCCCGCACCCGGTCGTCATCTACGCGCACGGCGGCCCCGAGAGCCAGTTCCGCCCCGGCTTCATCAGCACGTTTCAGTACTGGGTCAACGAGCTCGGCATCTGCGTCATCGCCACCAACGTGCGCGGCTCCACCGGCTACGGGCGCGCGTTTCACCAGCTCGACAACGGCGTCAAACGCGAGGACTCGGTCAAGGACATCGGGGCCCTGCTCGATTGGATCGAAAAGCAACCCGAGCTCGACAGCGGCCGCATCGGAATTTTTGGTGGATCCTACGGCGGGTACATGGTGCTGGGCTCGCTGGCGAACTACCCGAAGCGCTTCAAAGCGGGGATCGACATCGTCGGCATCGCCAGCTTCATCACGTTTCTCGAAAAGACACCCGAATACCGTCGCAATCTCCGCCGCGAGGAATATGGCGACGAGCGCGACCCTGTGATACGGAAAGTGCTCGAAAGGATTTCGCCGCTCAACAATGCGGAGAAGATCCAGGCTGCGCTGTTCGTGGCCCACGGCAAGAACGACGCGCGCGTGCCGGTACACGAGGCCGAGCAGATCGTCGCCAAGATGCGCGCCCTGGGGAGACCCGTCTGGTATGCCCTGGCACTCGACGAAGGCCACGGCTTCCGAAAGCGTACCAACCGCGACCTGGCGAGCGTGCTCTACGCGGTCTTCTGGCAGGAGCATCTGCTCAAGTAGCCGGGCGCGGCCCCAAAAAAGAGTGGCGTCGACCCACCGTCGGCGAGTACAATGCGACCGATGCGAGTCGAGGATTCGGCGATTCAGGCCCGAAAGCGCGTGCGAACCGGGCCGGCCTAGAAATCTTTGTGTTGAGGGTATAACCATGCGATTGCGCACCATTTTGCCGGGCTTGTTTGTTCTGTTTACCGCCGTCATGTTTCTCGTCGCGCCCGTCCGCGGGCAGGTCCAGCGCGGCCACGAAAGGGAACAGGAGCGGGAAGACCCCCGGCGCCCCCGTGGCCACGAGCAGGCTCGCGAGCAGGAGTTGCAGCAGGAGCAGCCGAAGGGCTCCTACGTGGGCAAGCCGCTGCCCAATTTCAAGGCCACCGACGCCATCACCGGCGAGCCGCTCTCGCTCAAGGACTTTCGCGGCAAGATCGTGCTGGTCGACTTCTGGGCCGTTTGGTGCCCGCCCTGCATCCTCGAACTGCCCAACGTCAAGAAAACCTACGAGAAATACCACGACAAGGGCTTTGAGATCATCAGCATCTCGCTCGATTCGGACAACGACATCGGGAAGTGCAAGCAGTTCATCGACCGCGAGAACATGACCTGGCACCACGTGATCGAAGGCGGTGTCTGGGACACGCGCCTGGTCAAGAAGTACAACATTCGCGGCATTCCCGCCATGTTCATTCTGGACGCCAACGGCGTTGTCGTCTCCGACAACGCTCGTGGCCCAATGCTCGCCAAGGCCATTGAAGAGGCGATGGAGAAGACGCCGCCCACGCCGTCCACCGAAACGGCGCTGCGCAACGCCCAGGACCTGCTCGCGGCCAAGGACTACGTCGCTGCCTGGGAAGCGTTCTCGGCCATCAAGGTGAAGCATCCCGGGACCGACGCGGCGAGGGCGGCGGAGAACCATCTCAAGGAAATGAAGTCCAACAAGGACGTCGCTCGGACCATCGAGCAGGCCCGAGCCGAGAAGGAACGCGTCGCGCGGGAGCGCCAGACGGGCAATTGGTTCCGCATGGGCCGCAGCCTCGCCAAGAACCGCAATTACACCGCCGCGCGCAAGTACTACCAGAAGATCATCGACAAATTTCCCGACAGCGAGCAAGCCGAGACCGCCAGGCGCGAAATGGCCGACTTGCCGTAAACATTCGGATGATTCGTCCCACGGCGGCCGGGCTTCGCGCCGGCCGCCGCGCTGTCGCCCTTTTATTGATTGCGCACCGTGCTTGACACCTCGACGGCAATTGCAGCGGAGTTGCCGCGCCCATTTCAAAGGAGCGTCGGATGGCTTCCAGAACGACCGTCTCACTCGCCGCGTTGGCCCTGACCGGCGCCTTGGCGTGCGTCTGCCTGGGGCAGCAGGAAAAGGGCACCGGCGACAAGCAGACGCCGACGCTTGCGCAGACCCAGGACTTGCTCGACGAACAGCGCTGGACCGAAGCCGCAGCGCTGCTCGAGCAGATCACGCAGGCCGAGCCCAAGAACGCGCGGGCATGGTTCCAACTGGGCCACGCGCTGCACGCCGACGGTAAGCTCGACCAGGCGCTCGAGATTCACCTCAAGGCCTCTCGTTTCCTTCCGGTCAAGGCCGCGGCGCTGTACAACGCCGCCTGTGTACACGCCTTGCAAGGCCGTAAGGGCGAGGCGTTCAAAGCGCTCGAGAAGGCCCGCCGCGCCGGCGCTTTCGACCGGGAGGGCATGCGGAATGATTCGGACCTGGAGAGCTTGCGCGACGACAAGCGTTTCGTGTTGCCCAGCGAGCAGGAGTTTCGAGACATCGAGATGCGCGACGGCGCGACACTACGCTGCGCGATCGTCCGACCAGCCGATTTCGACAAAGCTGAGACCTATCCGGTGCTCATCGCATTAGGCCCCGGCCGCGAAGACGAGGCGATGGCCCAATGGGGCGTGCGGTCGTTTTGGGGCGAGCAGGCCGCCTCCCGCGGCTGGATCACCGTCGCCCCCGTCGCGCCGTCGGGCGAGCGCTGGTTCAGCGATGAGGGGCGGAGCCTGATGGCCGAGCTGCTCGATTCACTCGAAAACCAGTTCACGATCGAAGGCGGCAAGTTCCATATCGCCGGTTGCAGCAACGGCGGGCGCAGCGCCTTTCACATTGCGCTCGAGTTTCCCGACCGTTTCCACAGCGTGACCGTCGTCCCCGGTATCCCGAGCGGTCAGGACACCGACCGCCTCGACCGGCTGAAGGGCATGCAGATCACGATGTTCGCCGGCGGCGACGACAGCCGCTGGGTCGCCGGAGCGAAACGGACGAGGAAATTGCTCCGAAAACTCGGCGTGAAAACGCGCCTCAAGGTGTACAAAGGCGACGGGCACCGGGTCGGCAGTCTGCTCGCCGACCGGTTCATGCTGCAAATGGAGAAGCTCCGCGTCAAAGGCGACCCGCGCAAGAACGCGGCCAAGAAAAAGCCCGAGCCGGCGTACGAAATGCCGTAGCGCGCTCGCCTGGGTTACGAGCGGAATGCCTCTTCAAACGGCTCCGCGGCGGAAGCCGCTGTTCCGAAGTTCGCCGGCCGCGTTTCGTCCTACAGCGCCCGCGTCGGACCGCCAAAAACGAGTGCAAATCGACGAATTACCGCTGGGCTCGTCCGCCGGCCTCGCTCTTCTCAGATCGTCGTGAATGACAATAATAAGCGCGACGCGCCCGGAACCCGAGCGGATCGATCGTCCGTAGCGATCCGCTCGATTGCGGGTTCGCTCCCTGTGTTGCGAGGCAACTTGATGGCCGAAACGTTCGACGTAGCGATTCTCATGGGCAGCAAGAGCGATTGGGGCGTGATGAAGCACGCCGCCGACACGCTGGGCGAGTTCGGCGTGTCGCACGAGTCCCGCATCCTCTCGGCCCACCGCACGCCCGAGCCGCTCGCCGAATTCGTGCGCCGCGCCGACAAGGCCGGGACGCGCGTCTTCATCGCCGGCGCCGGGGCCGCGGCGCACCTCGCCGGCGCCGTCGCGGCCCAGACCGTCCGCCCGGTGCTCGGCGTCCCGCTCGCGGCGACGGAGCTCAACGGGCTCGACGCGCTGCTGGCCACGGTGCAGATGCCCGGCGGCATGCCGGTCGGCACGCTCGCGATCGGAAAGGCCGGCGCCGTGAACGCCGCCTTGCTCGCCGTCGCGATCCTCGGCAACGACCGGCCGGACTTGTTGGAGAAGCTGCGCACCCGCCGGCGAGACATGGCCGAACGAATCCTCGCAGAACGACTGACGTGAATGCGGACCCACCTGCCGCGGCGCCCAGGCCCTATCCCTTCCTGCCCGCGGCGATCGGGTTCATCGCCGGCATCGCAGCATCCGAGATTCGCGGACCGGCCGCGCCGCTCGAACGCACGCTCGCACTGGTTCTTGCCGTCTTCCTGTGCGCGGCGCTGCTCGCCGGCCGACGTTTCGCCCGCACGCCCTTCATCATTTCGATTTGTCTGACCGGCGTCGCACTGGCCGCCGGGTTCGCGCACCATCAGAGCTGGCTCGTTCTGCCTTCCAATCACATCGCACACTACCTCCACGATCAACCCATCCTGACGCGCATTGCCGGCCAGGTCATTTCCACACCCGTCCCGCGACCCTCCGAGAAGCGCAATCCCTATCTGCCCTTCGATCCGCCCGCGCGAGTGCAGTTTGTGCTCGCCGCGAGCGAGCTGCTCACAACGACGCGGCCCGAGCCGATCGCCGGCAACATCCGCGTCACCGTCGATACCGACCAGGCCGCGCTGCATCTGGGTGACACGCTCGTTCTGACCGGGTGGCTTTATCGTCCGCGCGGGCCGCGCAATCCCGGTGAACGTGACTGGGCCCGCCAGCAACGCCTCCAAGGCATCCACGCGGGCCTTTCCGTGCCGGGTGCGGAATACGTCGTCCGCCGCGACGCAGCCCGTTCGAACCTGCACCGTTTCGTCGGCGTCGTTCGTGCCTACGCGAAGGGCCTGCTGCTGACTCCCGACGCCGCCGAACCAACCGACGAATCGCGGTTGCTCAACACGATGATCCTGGGGCAACGCTCCGCGGCCGGCCGCCGGCTCAACGAGGCCTTTCGGCGCACCGGCACGATCCACTTCCTGACGGTCAGCGGGTTTCACGTGGGCATTCTGGCGATGGCAACGTTCTGGGTGGTCCGCAACGTGTTGCGGCAGCGGACGGCGTTCGCGGCCGTGCTCACGATCGCCGTGATCGTGAGCTACGCCGTCGTCGCCGAGCCGAACGCACCGATCCTGCGGGCTTCCATCATGGGCATCCTCGGCTGTCTCGCGCTGCTCACCGGGCGGCGGTTCTGCGCGCTGAACTGGCTGGCGCTTTCGGCAATCTGCGTTTTGCTGCTCAATCCGCTGGACCTCTTTCGCGCCGGCTTTCAGCTCTCGTTCATCCAGGTGCTGACGCTCGTCACGATCGTGCCGCGCGTGTATTTCTGCATTCGCCGCCGCGACGACAGCGCGATCCCCCGCGACCCCGAGAGTCTTGCCGCGATCGTCGCGCGCGGGGCCGCCCGCTGGTTGATCGGTCTGGCGATCGTCTGCTGCGTAGCCTGGTTCGTATCGCTCCCGCTGGTCGCGTACCACTTCGGCCGCTTCGCCCCGTTCGGAGCGCTCCAGGCGATCGCGCTCTCTCCGCTGATCGTCGCGAACATCCTGGTCGCATTTGTCACCATGCTGCTCGGCGCCCTCGCGCCTCCGCTACACGCACCGCTCCAGTCGCTGCTCCAGGGCCTCACCGGGCGGCTGATCTCGGCGGTCGAAGTGTGCGGCGACTTCCCCTTGGCGCTCGTCGAGCTCGCCCCGCCGCCTGTTCAGTTCGTCGCGTTCCATTACCTGCTGATAGTGCTCTTCGCGAATGCCTGGGCTTGGCGGGTCGCGCGCCGCCGGGAAAGCGCGGATGCCGGCCCCCTGCGCGCCCCGGGGATGCTATCCTGGGCGTGGCTGGTTTCGCTCGTCGTGATGTGGGCGGCCTGGTGGCTCGCGCCGGCGCGGGCGTCACGCGGGC
>JACZRH010000182.1 GCA_022574815.1 Planctomycetota bacterium
GGCTCAGGTTCGCGGAAGCCGGTCTGGCCGCGCCGGATTCCTCTACGCCTGGCACGGCGGATTGCTCGCACACGAGGTCTTCCGCCGTTGCCGCCTCCGGGGGCTGCGGCGTCGGGTCCTCCTTGAACAACTTGATCGACCGCCACACGCCGGAGCGCCAGCGCCGCCAGAGCAGCACGCCGAGCAGGCAGATGTAGAGCATGCACATCGCCCAGGGGCCGTTGAGGCCGATCTGCGGGAGCCAGAGCGCGCAGGCGTATCCGCCGCCGATGAACAGCACCCAGCAATCGAGCGCGACCACGACCGCCGGCCAGCGCGTGTCGCCGGCGCCGCGCAGGGCGTTCATGTAGGTGATGCCCATGGCGTCGAAGACCTGGAAGATCGCGGCCCAGATGAGCACGTGTTGCCCGACGCGGATCACCTCGGGATCCTCAGACAGCATGGCCATGAGCGGGTAGCCGCCCAGCAGAAACAGCAAGCCGACGCCGCCCATGTAAAGACTCGTAACGCGCGCCGCGACCTTGGCGCGCAGCACGGCCGTCTCGGGTTTGCCGGCGCCGATCGCGAATCCGACCTGCGAGCAGAGCGCCATCCCGACACCGATCGCCGGCATGAACGAAACGTGCATGTATTGCAGCGCGACATTGGTTGCGGCCATGCTGACGATGCCGTAGGGCGGGATGATCAGGTTCATGAACACGACCCAGGCGCCGATGTCGACCATCCACATGATCGCGGTCGGCCCGCCGATGCGCAAGATGCCGCGCAGGTTCTCCCAGTGCGGCCGCATCGAGTGCCGCGTGTTGTAGCGCCGGTCGAATTCCGGCAGCAGCATCGCGCCGGTCAGGATTACGCCGCGCACGCTCCAGGCGAACAGGGTGGCGACCGCCGCGCCGGCGATGCCCATCTCGGGAAAGCCGAAGTTCCCGAAGATCAGCAGGTAGTTGCCGATCACGTTGACGGCGAGCGAGACCAGCACGGCGATCAGGCTGACGCCCGGCTTCTGGGCGCCGTTGAAGAACCCGGTCAGGCCGGCACAGACGACGGAGGGCGCGACGGACCAGAGCGCGATGCGGATGTAATCGATCTCCAGCGCCGCAACGGCGTCGGGGTGAGTCGCGACGCGCGCGATCCAGCCGAACCAGATCTCGGTCGTCATTACGATTGGAACGGTCAGCAGCCCCAGCACGGCGGCGATGTAGTAGGTCTGCCAGCCGAAGGATCCGCCTTTCTCGGGCTCGCCGCGGCCCTCGGCCTGGGCGACGAAGGTCTGGACGCTCTGCGCCGCGCCCATGCCGAGGCAGGCCAGTGCGAAGACGAAGAGCGTGGCTGGCGAGATGGCGGCCTGGGCCTCGGTCCCGAGCTGCGAGACCATCACGAAGTCGATAAAGCCCATCGCCATGCGCGAGACGGTCATGCCGATGATCGGGGCGGCCAGGCGCAGCAGCTCCAGCGTGGGGCTTTGCGGTTTCAGGTTGCCGTCATGATTGAGCGGTTCGGACACGTTTCTGAGCCTCTTGGGCGTGCCGTTGATGAAGAGCAAAAGAAAAGGACCCCGCGGTCTCGCGTCCGCCGGGGTCCCAAATCGCTCGTTCGATTTTGCCAGGAACCTACGGCGGCGCGCGCAGCACGCGGTCAATAATGCCCGGCGCCTTGCGTGTGTTTGTAATCAGCCGCATATTCCTGCCCTCAACGACGAATACCACGCGGGCGCAGCTCGCCGCACGCGATGATCGGCAGGATTCTAATCAAGGAAGAGGCGTTGTCAAGAACATTCGCATTCCGCGAAACGTAGGGGCGTATAATTGCACGATCAGACCTTGCCGCTAACCTAGCTTGGGCGCGGCCAGTCTTTTCGGGTCGCAGGGAGGCGTTTGCATGCCCAGAGTGCTAATTGCCGCTGCTCTACTAGCGTTATCGGTTGCGTCGGCGTTCGCGCAGGGCGTCCAGGGGGACGTCGTGCGGGCCGGCTTCCCGGTTCTGGGGCCGTCGTCGTCGGCGATCCGCGAAGGGCAGTGGTTTCCGATCCTCGTGGAGCTCACCGCCGAGGGCGCCCATTTTCAGGGCAAGCTCCGCGTCGAGACCGAGGATCTGGACGGCGACCGGGTTTCGTATATCGAGGAGCCGGTCACCGTGACCGCGGGGGCCGGGATCAAGCGGGTCTGGTGCTACGCCGTCGCGTTCGGCCGCCGTTTCGGTGTGGCCAGCGGATTGAACGACACGCTGGCGGTCGACGTGCTGGACGAAAACGGCGCGCTGGTCACGTCGCTCGAAGTGCGGTCGCCGGAGATCATCGAGAACGACACGATGCTCGTGCTCGACATCAGCCGCTTGAGTGTTCCGTTGGCCCGGTTGCAGAATCTCGGCATGGTCCAGACGGCCGACCTGGTGCTCGAAACGCGGGCCTACCGCAAGGTGAGCGTCGCGCGCATGGGGGTCGATCAGTTGCCGGACCGCTGGTGGGGCCTGGAGGCGGTCGACGTGATCGTCTGGGACCAGCCCGACCCCAGCCCCAGCGGGATTGGCCCCGCCCAACTCGAAGCCCTGATGCAATGGGTCCGCAACGGCGGCCGGCTGGTCATCGGCACCGGGGCGGCGTGGCAGGCGATCCAAACCAGCCCGCTGGCCGACCTCCTCCCCTATAAGGCCGGCGGAACGGTGGCGACGACTTCCACGCTCGCGCGCTTTTTCGCCAGGTTCTCCGAGACCCAGAGGACGTCGTTCGACAATCCGATTCCCGTCATCACGGCCCGCGCCAGGGCCGGAGCGACAACGACTTTCAGGGACCGCACCGAAAGCGGGCAGACCGTTGATCTGATCGTTCGGCGAAACGTCGGCTCCGGGCGGGTCATCGCGGTTGCGACGGGCCTCGCCGACCTGGCGCGTCGCGCGAGTGACGAGTTTTACTTCGAGCTGTTCGACGTCAACGTCAAGAGCATGGTATTCGCAGCCAATGAGCAGAAACAGATGTTCGAATTCTCCAAGACGGCGATCTACGACAATCTCGTCCGGCCCACCACGTTTCAGGAGAAGGGCTCGGCCTTCGTTCTGGCGGCCTTGGTGTTCGTTATCGCGTATGGTCTGCTGGCGACGCTGGTGACCTGGGGCTGGCTGAAGCGCAAGAAGCGCACGCACCTGAGCTGGACGGTCTTTGCCGCCTTTGCCGTCGCGGCCAGCCTGCTCAGCGTCGGTGCTGTCAGTCTGAAAAGCGTCTTCGGCAGCGTGCGGGTCGTGAGCCTGATCGACCTCGAAGCCGGCCGGCCCGACGGGCGGGCGGCGTGCTGGTTCGGCTACCGCAGCCCGCGACCCCAGCAGCCCGATCTCTCGCTGCCGGGGCCGGGAAACTACCTGCGGCCGATGGCGCGCCCGCTCGAAGTCAGCACCTACGCGACGCCGGAGCGCTACACCGCCGTCACCGGCAAGGCGACGCTGGAGAATGCGCCCATGCGGGCCACGCTCAAGCAGTTCGAGGGTTTCTGGCAGGGGGACGTTGGGGGAACGGTGCGCGGCCGCATTACTGTCAGTCGCCGGGACGGTAAGGTCACCGTCAACAGTTGGATTCGCAACGATTTACCGGTGGACATCGTCGGCGGGTATCTGCTGTACATCGATCCGCGCCTGGCGGGCAACACGTCGCGGCGCGTCGCGGGTAGAATCCGGAACCCGCGCCCGAAATATGTAGCCATCGGCGACGTGCCGCCGGCGATCAACATCCTTTCGCTGCAAATCCCGGCGATGGGCAGCGGCCAACGCCTGGACGACTTCGGCCGGGTGTTATACGAGAAGCTTGCGCAGCAATTGGCTGAACACATTCGTACTAACGGGAAACCGCAAGTCATGCCGGAGCTGCCGACGTTGTGGGACGCCCAGGGGACGTGGATGGGCCGCTCGAGCGCGTACGAGTTTCTCTTCGGAGCGCGTGTTGACCCCAGTTGGGGCGCTGCGCTGATGCTGTCAACGCGAAATTTCTACAACCCGTCCAGGCCCCTGTTCGAGCAGCTCGCTCAGCCCTTGACGACTTACGGCCTGGTCGGGCGTGACGTCCTGCACTGGCTGGTCGGCGGAAACGCGGCGCCGCAGGGCGTCCTGCTGCTCCTGGCGCGCGACGGCGGTCCGGCCAAGTTGCACTACAACTCTGAACCCATGGACGCCGACGCCGAGATGAGCCGTAGCGTGTACCGCGTGCGAATTCCGATCCGTTACCAATAGCGCCGAAGGTGAGCCGTGCCTCTGATTGTGCAAACCATCAACCTGACCAAGCGTTACGGCAAGCTCGTGGCGCTCAACAACCTGCACCTGAACATCGAGCAAGGCGAGTGCTTCGGGTACATCGGCCCGAACGGTGCGGGCAAGACGACGACGATCCGCATCCTGGCGACTCTGCTTCAGCCGACCTGGGGCGAGGCCCGCGTGTGCGACCACGTGGTCGGCTACGAGTCGCGCAAGATCCGCCCGCTGATCGGCTACGTGCCGGACTTCTTCGGGGCCTACGAGGACATGGTCGTCCAGGAGTACCTCGAATTCTTCGCCAGCGCCTACAACATCGTCGGCAAGAAGCGCACCCAGATCGTCGGTGACGTGCTCGAGCTGACCGACCTAAGCTACAAACGCGAAGCGCTGGTCGACTCGCTCTCGCGCGGCATGAAACAGCGGCTGAGCATCGCCCGCGTCCTGCTGCACGACCCGCGGCTGCTGCTGCTCGACGAGCCGGCCAGCGGCCTCGACCCGCGGGCGCGCATCGAGATTCGCGAGCTGCTCAAGGAACTGCACCGTATGGGCAAGACCATCCTGATCAGCTCGCACATCCTGCCCGAGCTCGCCGACCTGTGCACCAGCATCGGCATCCTCGAACAGGGCGAGATGATCTACCAGGGCACGGTCGCCGAGGCCCTCCGCCGCGCCCGGGTCGGCACGGTCGTCCACGTCGCCACGCCCGATGACCAGGAACGCGTGCGGCAAGTTCTGGCGGCGCTGGACGGGGTGCAGAGCGCCCAGCTTTCCGACGGGGTGGTGGTGGTCGAGCTCAGCAGCGACACGACCGATTTCAGCTTCATCGCCCGGGCCATGCTGCAAAACGACTTGCGAATCCGCGAGATCAAACAGGAGGAGATCAATCTGGAAACGGCGTTCATGCGGCTGACCAAAGGTATCGTGCAGTAGCCACAGAGAGCACAGAGGGCACAGAGTTGGATTCAGAAACCGGTGCTTGGCACCGCGACGCCTTGACCCAGCAGATTATCGGGGCGGCAATCGAGGTCCATCGCGTGCTCGGGCCCGGTTTGCTCGAATCGATTTATGAGGCCGCCCTTTGTCGAGAGTTCGAACTTCGTGAGACTCCTTTTGAGCGCCAAGTCGAAGTTTCCGTGAATTACAAGGGCCGCGTGATTCGAGGGCAGCGCATCGACATCCTTGTCGCGGAACAGGTCGTCGTGGAGCTCAAGGCCGTGAATTCGTTGCCGGACGTCGCAACGGCGCAGACCCTGTCGCACCTCAAAGCGACCGGCCTGAAACGCGCTTTGTTGATCAACTTCAACGCCGCGCGGCTCGTGGACGGAGTCAAACGACTGTCAATGTAGGCGATACAAGTGAGAGATGCATCTGAAGCGATAAAACGATTCGGTCTACTATTCTCTTGTCTCTGTGCCCTCTGTGCCCTCTGTGGCTAACTCATGAGCATCCTTCGCGATCTCGGCCTCTGGTTCTGGCGGCTGCTGCCCGCCAATCCGATTGTCGTGCGTGTCGTCAGCATGGGGAGCAAACGCACGCCGCACCTGGCGGCGCGCTGCGCCTATCTGACCGTGATGATCGTCGTCACTGTGATCTTCGGGGCCGGCTTTCTGAAGGAAGCCTCCCTCGCCGAACTCGCCAAGGGCTCCACCAACACCTTCATGTGGGTCAGCCTGGTGCAGCTCGGCCTAATGAGCTTCATCGCCCCGGTGTTCACCGCCGCCGCCATCACGCAGGAGAAAGACGCCAACACGTTCCACATTCTGCTGACCACGCCGCTGAGCAACGCCCAGATCGTGCTCGGCTCGCTGCTCAGCCGGCTGTTCTTCGTGTGGGTTCTGCTGCTGTCCGGGCTGCCGATCTTTGGGATTACTATGATTTACGGTGGCGTGACTCGCCACGAGATCTTCGAGAGCTTCGGTCTGGCGGCCTGCACCGGGCTCGTCACCGGGTCGCTCGCGATCGCGATCAGCTTCCTCAAGTTCGGTACCCGCCGCACGATCTTCTCGTTTTTCGCCGGCGTCGCGATCTACCTGCTGTTGATCTTCTTCCTGGGGACATCCGGTTGGGGCCAGCTTGCTGAAGCGGAAGAGCGATTCAGATTGTTCGGCGTCGACCTCGACCCCAACAACGGCGTTCGCATGAGCTGGCTGGCAGCGATCCACCCGTTTCTCGCGCTGGCGGTCGTGACCGGACAGACGCCGGCGCCGGACCCGGCCAAGCTGCACGGCTACGGCTGGCCCTGGGGCTGGCTGCTGGCCAATCCGCAGTACGGCTACATGCTTCTGACCACGTTGGTGTCGTTTGTTCTCATCCTCTTGAGCCTGATTTTCGTTCGCCGTGGAGCCAAAGAAGGCGAGAACACGATCGGCAACCGCATCAAGGCGTTCATCGTCCGTCGCGACGACACCGAGCGATTCCGCAAGCCGCGCCGCGTCTGGAAGAACCCGATCGCGTGGCGTGAGGCGGCGACGCGCGCGTCGGCCGGCGGGCGCTCGGCGCTGCGCTGGATGTTCATCGTCGGCGGACTGGCGTTTGGGATTGCGCTGCTGATTGCATACGAGAGCGGGGCGTGGGGACTGACTCCC
Organism: Planctomycetota bacterium; assembly: GCA_022574815.1. Classification (GTDB taxonomy): domain Bacteria; phylum Planctomycetota; class Phycisphaerae; order UBA1845; family Fen-1342; genus JACZRH01. The sequence goes on from JACZRH010000182.1 coordinate 6,816, forward strand.
GGCAAGCCCGCCGACGTTCGCTGGTGGCTGACCGCTCTGATCTGGATGGAGCTCGCGGTCATCCTGCTGGTCGTGACCAATACGGCGGCCGCTACGTTGACCCGCGAAAAGGAATCGATGACGATTGAGCTTTTGCTCTGCACGCCGCTCACGAGCAAGTACATCATCGCCGGCATGATGCGCGGGCTGGTCAGCTTCGCAGTGCCGCTGATCAGCGTTCCGGCCGGGACGCTGCTCGTGTTCGTCGGCGTGGACTTGTTCCGAGCAGGTCCCGCCGTCACCACGCCCGAGGCGGCCGTGTGCGTGCCGCTGCTCATGATCGCTTTTTGCGCGATGGCGGCGATGATCGGGCTGCAATTCTCGCTGACCTCGAAGAAGACCATGCAGGCGGTCATGATCAGTACGGTGATCGTCATGGGCGCCGCGGGTCTGATGTGGGGCTGTGGGCTGGCGATGAAGCAGGGCACGCCGATGCTCACGGCGATGTCCTGGCCGTTCTTCCCGTTTCCCGCGATCCAGGGCCTGATCGACCCCGAGGCGCTCTACGAAACGGGCAATCAGAACCGCTCCGACCTTGTCACCGTGCGGGTGACGCGCGTCTTTGCCAGCGTGCTCTCGGCCGCCGTGTATTTGGCGATCACCTACAGCCTCTATCGCAACATGATCCGCAGTTTCGACATGACCGTACGGCGCCAGACGGCGTGAACGGCGTGTCGCGAGCCCGGGCCGCCGCGCTCAGCTTGTTCGCAGCAGCCGCGCCGCGAAACCGCCGTCGCGCCAGTCGTCCAGCGCTGGACCCCACGCGGGCAGCGCGGTCCATTGCTGATCCAACCGCCACGCGCTGAATTCGGACAAGAACGCTTCGACGATCCGTTCGTTCTCCTGCGGCTCGATGCTGCAGGTGCTGTACACCAGTCGGCCCCCGGGTCGCACGTGAAGGGCCGCCTGGCGCAGGACCTCGCTCTGCACGCCGCGCAGCGATGCGAGTTTCCGTGGCGTCAGCCCCAAGCGCGCCTCCGGACGCCGCGCGATGGCGCCGGTGTTCGAGCACGGTGCGTCGACGATGGCGGCGTCGAACTCGCCTCGCAATTCCGCGGCGTCCGGTGAGTTCGGCCCGAGGAGGGTCGGCCGAATCGAGTTTAGCCCCAGGCGCGCCGCGTTTTCGTGAACACGCTCGAGCCGTTCGGCCGACACGTCGCACGCCAGGACCTCGCCGCGGTCGTCCATCTGTTGCGCGAGCACGGCCGCCTTCCCGCCGGGCGCCGCGCACCAGTCGAGCAGCCGCTCCCCCGGCCGCGGCTCGACCAGCAGCGCCGCCCGGTGTGCCGTTGCGTCCTGAATACTGGCGAGCCCTTCTCGAAAAAGCCTCGTCTGGACGACGGAAACATCGGGCGGCGCGAACGCCGCATCTTTGCGCCACAGCGTGGCGTCTCCCAGCTCTTTGCGGACCCGGTCGCGAAAGTCGGGGAGATCGATGCGTAAAGGGTTGCGCTGCAGCACCGTCGGGGGCACCGCTTGCGACGCCCACGCGATCGCCTCGGCTTGCTGTGCGCCGAAACGCTCCACGAGCACGGCGAAGCGCCCGTCGCGCTCGCCTGCCGCAGCCGCGAGATGGGCGGCTCGCTCGGACTCTGACGATGCCGCCGGCAGGACGGGAACATTGAAGGCGCAAGCCCGGGCCCAATCCACGCGAATGTGACAGGGATCTTTCGGTTGCCAACCCGCTCGCCGCGAGGCTATGGCGCGGACCAATTTGCGCAAGACGGCGTTGACCATTCCGGGAGCACGCCCGCGCACGTGCCGCCGCGCGAGGTCCACCGCGGCGTCGACCGCGGCGAACTCCGGGATGCGGTCCATCCAGATAAGCTGAAAGGCCGCGGTATACAAGACCGACCGCAGCGGCACGCTCGTGCGCCGTTCTTCGAAGCGCGCCACGGCGCCGAGCACGTGCGCGATGGTGATGACATGCCGAATCGATCCGAGCGCGATCTCCATCGCCAGGCCGGCCTCGCGCCCCGCGAGCCGATCGTCGCGCCGCAGCGCGTGCAGCCTGGTCGACGCGAAGCCCTTCCCGGCCAGCACATCGCGCACCGCGCGATAGGCGGCCTCTCGGCCGGTCAGCGTCGCCGCCGGCGTGCTCATGAGGGGTCTAACGGCAGCAGGCGATCGGGCGGCGCGATCCGCCGCCCGTGGGCGAACGCGGAGAAGTCCATCAGCTTTCCGCCCGCGGGTTTCACCTCCAGCAGCCGCACGCGCCCGGTCCCGCACTGCACCGACAGGTCTTCGAGAAAGCTGCCCGGGGCGTGGTCTTCGGCGGGAGTGTCGTTGTCAACGGCGCGGGCCCGCGCGAGTTGCAACCGGTCGCGCCGGCCGTCGCGCGACGCGAAGGTGCAGGTCGCCGCCGGCCACGACCACAGGCCGTGGATCCGCCGCACCACCGTCTGCGCGGGCTGAGTCCAATCCACCACGCCGTCCTCCCGCGTGAGCTTCGGCGCGCGACTTGCGGAAGCCGGGTCTTGTTGCACGGGGCGCGCCGACCCGCTCTCGATCGCGCGCATCGTCTCGACAATCAGATCGGCGGCGAGCTCGGCCAGACGATCGTGCAACTCGTCGGCCGTTTCGGTCTCCGCGATCGGCGTGGCCCGTGTCGCCCAAACCGGCCCCGCGTCCCAGTTTTGGTCAAGCTGAAACACCGAGACCCCGGTCTGCTGCTCGCCGTTGATCAACGCCCATTGAATCGGCGCGGCGCCGCGGTACTTCGGCAGCAGCGCGGCGTGCAGGTTCACACAGCCGCGCGGAAAGCCGCGCAATACCGCGGGACC
>JACZRH010000183.1 GCA_022574815.1 Planctomycetota bacterium
CGAAAGTTGCTCGCCGAACGCGCCGTCCAGGATCAGGACGCCTCTCCCCGCCGCGCCGCGCTTCAGGGGTTGGCCGAGAAGTGGCCGGACGAGACCACGCGAAAGCTGCTCGCCGAACGCGCGGTCGAGGATAAGGCTGAAGACGTACGCATCGCCGCGCTTCAGGGGTTGGCCGAGAAGTGGCCGGACGAGACCACGCGAAAGCTGCTCGCGGATCGCGCGCGAATTGACGGTGCTGCGGTTTCACTACTTGGCGGCCAACAGTCCGAATTCGGTCGCATCCTGTTTACCAAAGACCTCGACGGCATCTTTCCATATCTCGATCCCACCGATCCAATCTCCCGTGAGCACATCGAGCGGGCTGCGAGAAGGACCAACATCGCCGCCGACCGGATCGACGAGACCGTCCGGTCGTTGTCGGAACATCTCGGCTGGGACATCACGCGCGGGCACAAAAGCGGCTCAGGTTGATCGCGGGCTGGATGCCGTCCCCACTGCGAGTTGGGGACTGGGCGCCGAAGCGTTGCGGGCGGGTTGGCCCCACGAACGACCCGGCCTCAGTCGGTCTCTTGGGCCGGTTCCGGCTCCAGCTCGCCGAGCTCGATGAGCGCGATCTGCGCGGCCTTCTGCTCGGCGTCCTTCTTGCTCGGCCCCCAGGCACCGTGAAACCGCCGGCGCCCGATCGTGACGGCGATCTCGAAGCACTTGCTGTGGTCCGGGCCTTTCTCGTCGAGCAGCTCGTATTGCGGCGTGGTGTTCGCGTGCCGCTGGGCGTATTGCTGCAACTGCGACTTGAAATTGCCCTGGTGCTCGGACTCGGTCGCCTCGCGAATCTCCTCGGCCATGTGCGTCAGAATGAGCTCGCGCACCGGCTCGAGACCGCCGTCGAGAAAGACCGCCGCGATGACCGCTTCGAGCGCGCCGGCGGCGAGCGAACTCGGCAATTGCTCGCCGGCTTCCATTCCCTGACCGAGCACCAGCGTTTCGGGCAGGCGCAGGTTCTCCGCCACGCGGGCGCAGACGCGGCGCGAAACGACCGCGGACTTGATTTTCGTCAGTTCGCCTTCGAGCGCGCTCGGCAGCCGTTCGTAAAGTGCGTGGCAGATGACCAACGCGAGCACGGTGTCGCCGAGGAATTCGAGCCGCTCGTTGCTGTCTTTGCGGTGGTCGGCCGATGAGGCGTGAATCATCGCGGCGCGGAGCAATTCGCGGTTTCGGAATTGGTATCCGATGCGGCGTTGGCACGCATCGAGTGCGTCGGTGTCGCATTTCATCGCTTGAGGCCCAATCTTGGGCCGATGGCGCAAGGCGTCCCAAGGCGGACGGGGCGGTTTGCGCGAACGGCCTGACTCAGATTACGGCGTTTCCCAGGTCGGCGAGGCCGGACCGGAACCGCCGACCATCGTTCATTATACATGACATCGTTCGCGATCGCGCACTTCATTAACCGGGACCGGCCTCGGGCGCGTCGCATGTATTTATCGGACGCAGCCGCCCCTTGGCGTGCCGCTTTGATCCGTGTATAGTTCCGCAGTTTGGCGAACCGGAGTTGGCGTATGTCCATCGATCGATCTCTACGTAGCAAAAGCTCTCTCGAGCGGCACCGCAACGTCCTCACGCGAACCGAGCGCATCGCCGCCCTCCAGGACCTGGAATCCTGGTCCGACGAAATGAGCCCCTTCGGCCTGCCAAAGATCGCTCATCGCAAAGCGAAGGCCGGCAAGAAGAAGGCCAAGAAGGAAGAAGAAGGCGCCACAACCGACGAATCCTCGCCCTAGGGGCGTTTGCGGGTTCGGCCGGCTTCCCAAACGGATTCGACGCCTGCCGTCCTTCGCGGCCGATTTCGAGCGCTGTGGCCGGCCGGCACAGGGCCTGTGGTGCGAACAGGCCGCGTGCAGCGATCGCGCTTGACGTGCGGGCCGAACCCCTGTTTGAGTAAGAGCGGGCGGCGAGGACGGGCCTTTTTTTTGGAAAACTCGCGAACCGGCACGGTCGCAATTCGTAAGTAGTCGAGGTCGAACATCTCCCGACTTACGGCGAACGATCGGCAACGTGTTGTTAGTCCTTACATTCAATCACTTTGCAATCGCGAGTGCCCGCGCGGCGGTCCGGCAGGCGACGCGATCCTCCGACTCTCGAGATGGCGATTGATGATGCACGCGCAGCAGTCCGTCCAGTCCGAAACCGGGAGAGCGACGGCCAAGCTCATCGCGACGATGCTGGGCGGAATCCTGGTCTTCATGTCCTTCGTCGCCGGGCTGCTGTATGACGACACGAGCTCGGTCGGCGGATTGGGCAGTCAGAATGTCCACCGAGACCTGCTCGCCGCCGCCGGGGCGCTGCTGCTGGCCGTGCCACTCTGGTGGAACGCGATCAAGTCGCTCTGGACCGGGCAAACGCGCTTTGACGAACTGGTCGCTTTGGCCATTCTGGCGGCGATGGCCACCCAGCGCTACCAGATCGCCGGCATCGTGGCCCTCTTTCTGCTGTTGAGCAACCAGATCGAATCGCGGACGGCGTTGGGAGCGCGGGCGGCGATCGAGGGGCTCATCCGGCTCACGCCGACCAAGGCCTCACGGCTGCTGGAGGACGGGTCGGAGGAAATTGTCGACGCCCCCAGTCTGCGGCCCGGCGACCGCGTGCTCGTCCGCCCGGGGGACAACATCCCGGCCGACGGCCGCATCCTGCGCGGCGAGTCGGCGATCAACGAGGCCAACATCACCGGCGAATCGCTGCCCGTGGAAAAGACGGTGGGCGACGACGTGTTCGGCGGGGCGAGTAACATTACCGGCGCCATTGAAGTTGAAGTTACCAAGGCGGGCGCGGACACCACCCTCGGCAAGGTCCAGGAGCTGATCCTGGAGGCCGAGCGGTCCAAGATCCCCCTGATGCGCCTGATCAACGAGTACGCGTCCTGGTACACCCCGACGACGCTGATGGTGGCGGGCGTCGTTTGGTTCTTCACGAAGGACATGAACATCACGATCTCGTTGTTGGTGGTCGCCTGCCCGTATGCTCTGATCCTCGCCACGCCCACGGCGATCGTAGCGTCGCTGTCGGCGGCCATGCGGCTGGGGGTCTACATCAAGGACGTCGCCAACCTCGAATGGGCCCGTAAGCTGACGGCGATCGTGCTCGACAAGACCGGGACGCTGACGACCGGCCAGCTCGCGGTCACGCGGCTGACGCCGGCGCCCGGAGTCGACGCGGCGGAGCTGCTGCAAGCCGCGGCCTCGGTGGAGCGATTGAGCACGCACCCGGTCGCCAAGGCGATCGTCGGCGTGGCCGAGCAGGCCAACGTTCACGTCGAAGAGGCGACCCAATTTGAGGAGATCGCCGGCAAGGGCGTGCGGGCACAGCTCAACGGGGAGCCTGTCATCGTCGGTCGGCGAAAGTGGGTCGAGGAATCGGGTGCCGATCTGAGCGCTTTGGCGGGCGAGTCCTACCAGGAACCCGATGGCCTCAGCACTTTGTACGTCGTCCGCAACAACCGTTGCCTCGGTTGGGTCGGGCTCGAGGACCGTACGAGGCCGGAAGCCCGGCAGGCGCTCGACGAACTGCGCGAGCTCGGCATCCGCCATTTGATCATGGTCACCGGCGACAAATGGAGCGTCGCCAAGCGTGTGGCCAAGGAAATGGGCTGCTCCGACGTGCAGGCCGAGGTTTTGCCGCAGGATAAGCTCGCGCTGGTCAGCGCCCTGCAGGCCAAGGGCCACATCGTCGCGGTCGTCGGCGACGGCGTGAACGATGCCCCCGCGCTCGCGGCCGGCAACCTCGGAATCGCGATGGGGGCGGCGGGCAGCGACATTGCGATGAACAGCGCCAGCGTGGCGCTCATGAGCAACGATCTGCGACGCCTGCCCTTCCTGGTCGGCTTGTCCCGCGCCACGACCAAGGTCATCTGGCAGAACCTGATCTTCGGCATCGCGTTCATTCTCACGGCGGGTTTCGCGATCATCAACGGCTGGATCGGACCCTTTCTGGCGGCGGCGCTGCACTTGGCGTCGGCGGTAATCGTGGTCTTTAACAGCGCCCGCATGGTTCGTTACGGCGAGCACATCGAATCGCACGTGCCCAAGCCGCGTGTGTCCGAAGCGGAGCCGGTGCCGGGCCGCGTGGCCCTTCAACCGGTTGGATAAGGCCTGCGATAATGCGCACCACCCAATTCAGAAGGGCGCCGGCTCATCAGGTCAGTGACGCTGGAGTTCTAGCCGACTTCGCGGGTCTGAAACATTGCGACGCCGAGCGCGAGGACCGCGGCGACGTAGCAGGCCGTGTACCCGCCGACCCAGGCCACTTGGCTCGCGGGTACGAGAATGTCCTGGGTGATCGCGTCGCCGATCCAGAAGAATTGAAAGTTCGGCACGACCGCGTAGAGCGTTCGCCACAGAAGCCCCTCCGCGACGGCCCGGCCGAACCAGTAATCGGAGAGCAGGCCGACGACGTACGCTCCGATGCACAGCACGAGCGTCAAGACCTGGTTGAAGCGCGTGGCAAGAGCGACCGCGAATGCCGTCAGGATCAGCACGCCGAAAAAGACCATCGTGATCCCGTAGATCACCTGCATGTCGCCGAAATCGGTCGTCGGCGATTGGGTTTCCCATTGCGGACCCAGGAACAGGACCAGCACGAGCGCGAGGCTCGCAAGCGCCACCAGCCAACCAATGACCGTCGAGGTGAAGTGCCAGCCGTAGACGTAATTCCCAAACGTTCCGGCGATCAGGCTGATCGCGATCGCAAGGCAGCCGAACCAGAGCACAGGCTGGTCGAATTTGTCGACGGACGCTTCCATCACGCCGTGTCGCACGGTCAGCAGGCATGCGATGCTGAGAATGGTGTACCCGACCAGCAGTGCGCCGGAGATGCCGGCGTACTTTCCGAGCAGGAACAGCGGCCGACTGACGGGCTTGGAGATCACGGTCAGGACTGTGAAGGAGTGGATTTCTCTCGTGATGACGCTGGTAGCGCTGAAGACGCTGGCGAGCAGCCCGTACAACAGCAGCGACGCCAATTCGACGTCGATCATGATCTTGCTGTCTTTGCCGGACTCCAGCGAAAAAGCCGCCAGCGCGGGCCCGAACAACACCAGCCAGATCAGCCCGATTCCGATCAACACGAAGAAGATCGGCTGGCGGATCGTCTCGGTAAACGCGTTTCCGGCGATGGCGAAGAATTTCTGAGGCATAGGCGTTCGTGTTTTCCCGGAATGAATTCAGAGGCGTTCGCCACACTCGGCGATCGTCGGCCGGACGATCGCCGCCATTATGGCGGGGCCGCCCGCTCATTACAAGAGACCGTACGTCGCTGCGAGCGGTTCGTTCGCGCGCGGCGGCGAGGGTCGCTCGGAAGAGGTGAGGCGTGACCGAGACTTCGCACACGCGCGCCCGCGGCGCCGCGTTGCAGGGATTGATCCTTCAGTGCGTGGCCACCGCGGCGTTGTTGCTCCTGTTCGCGCAGACGCGCTCGTCCGCCATGTCGCACCTGGCTTGGTACATTCTGGGCGGAGTGCCGATCTGGTTCGTTGCGCTGCTGGTATTCCGGCAGCACGAGTTGGCCGCGCTCGAGAAGATGGACCTCGACGCCTTGCGGCGTGAAAAGCAGACCACCGGAGGCGGCGAAGCGCTGTTCGACGGGGAAGGCGGGGGCGGCCTCGGGTTTATGGTGGCCGAAGCGCGTCTGCGGTGGATGGAGCGCTGGCTGATTCCGGGCTTCGGGCTCGCCACCGCCTTGTACCTGATCGCTATGGGCCTCGTGTTATTGGGCAGGATCGGGCCGGCACCGATCTTCGAGGAGCTCCAGGCCGTCAAGATCTGGCTGCTCGTTCTGGCGGTCGTCATGCTGTTCCAGTTCTTGTTCGCGCGCTGGGCCGTGGGTCTGGGGCGTGCGCCGCAGTGGCAACACCTGCGGGCCTGCGGCTCCTACATGCTCGGCAATGCCGTCGCGATGCTGGCCCTGGTGGTCGCGTTGGGAATCCTCCTCTACGCGAAAACGGCCCAATGGGAACACTACCTGTCCTACGGCTTTCCCGCGTTGATGGTCCTGCTCGGCCTGGAGACGTGCCTGAACTTCGTGCTCGATATTTACCGGCCGCGCGCCCCGGGCGCCGAACCGCGGGCCTGCTTCGACAGCCGCCTTCTGGGCTTGATCGCCGAACCGCGCGGCATCACGAACACGATCGCCAAAGCGATCGACTACCAGTTCGGTTTCGAGGTCTCGCAGACCTGGTTCTACCGGCTGCTGGTGAGGTGGGCCGTTCCGCTCGTGCTGGTCGGTGTGTTGTCGTTGTGGGTGCTGACGACCGTGGTCGTGGTTCAGCCCTACGAGCACGCGATCATCGAGCGCTTCGGAAGACAGGTTAACGCCGCCGATCCGCTGGCCCCCGGCTTGCACTGGAAGTGGCCCTGGCCGATTGAAGTGGCGCGAAAGTACAACACCGGCCAACTGCACCAGATCGTGATCGGGCACGACATCGATGTGCTCGGCGAACTGTCCGAACCCCAAGACGAGGACGAGCTCGAAGTCGAGCTCTGGACCGGCGCGAGGCACGCCGGCGAAGATCACTTCCATTTCCTCGTCGGCGTCCCGCCTGCAGGATCGGATGAGACCGAGAGCCTCGGCGAAGCCCCGGGGGCGGATGCGAACAAGTATGGCCCGGCGGAAGAGGGCGAACGCGTTCCGGTCAACGTCATGCTGATGAAAATTGCCGTGCAGTACCGGATCCTGCCGCAGAAGCTCGCCGCTTTCAGCGCGAACCTGAGCAACTCGCACGATCTGCTGCGCGACGTGGCGTGGCAGGAGCTGGTTCGCTACTGCGCCTCGACGCACACGCACGACCTGCTCGGCCCAAAGCGGGCGACCGCCGGGGCCGATCTGAGGCGCCGCATCGCGAACCGGATCGAAAAGCTCAATCTCGGTCTGGAGATCGTGTATGTCGGGCTGCTCGGCGTACACCCGGAGAACACCGTCGCCGAGGCCTTTCGCAACGTCATCCAGGCCGAGCAGGAGAAGATCACGGAGATTCGCAAGGCGCGCGTCACGGAGAGCGAAACGCTGGCGCGCGTCGTCGGCGACACGCGCAAGGCCCTGCGCTTGTACGAGGCGATCCGCAACCGCGATGCGTTCGAGAAGAAGAGGGACGCGGCCAATCGCGCACTGAGCGAGAGCGGCCGGTCCGTGCCCGCCGGCCTGCAAGCGCGGCTCGACGCGCTCGAGGGCGCGATCACGCCCCACGTAAAGGCCGCCCGCGACGCGGCCCGCGCTCGGGCCGAATTCGCTCGCGTACGGGAGGATTTCGAGTTGACGCTGGGCGGAAGCGCTCTGGACGTTGAGCAGGCCCGTCGCCGGCGCGATCTCGCCGTTCGAGCTGAAGAGAGCGCTGCGCAGGCGTTGCAGGAAGCCTTGGTGCCCATTCGGCGAGATGCCGAGCAAGCCTTGGGCCGCGAAGCCGCGGGGGCGCTCGTCGATTCGGCGGAAGCGGTGGTCGCGCTGGCGTTTTGGAACGCCGAGCTGACGCGGCACTTCGAAAGAATCGAAGGCGCGGCCGCCATCATGGTGGAAGAGGCCCGCGCCCTGCGCTGGGAGCGCGAACTGGCAGCCACTCTACAGGTCGCGCAGTTTCGCAACGAGTACGAAGCCTACTCGGCGGCGCCGGAGATCTACACCGCCCGGAGCTACCTGAGAATCCTGACCGAGGGCGTGCGCGACGCGCGAAAGTATATCATCGCGTTCGATCGCAAGGGCCGCAACGTGCATACCCGGATCGAGGCCCAGGAGCCGGCCCGCCCGGATATCCTTTCCACACCCGTACCGCAGGGCACGCCGTGATCCCGCGGCGCGCGATGGAACAAGAACGACGAGCGGATCGTCGTGAGGAGTCGTCATGAAAAAAGTCCCGATCCCCGCGCTAGCGGTCGGCCTGCTGCTGGTCGTGATCCTGGTGGGACACGCCGTCACCTTCACGGTCCGCTTTTCGGAAGTCGCGTTCCGCGTCCGGTTCGGCGAGGCCCAAGAGATTATTCAGGACGCGGGCCTCAAGCTGCGCTGGCCGTGGCCGATCGAGACCGTCATCAAGTACGACAAGCGGCCCAAGCTGACCGACACGACCGAAAGCGAGCTCAAGACCCGCGACGGAAAGAACGTCATCGTCGGCTGCTACGCGATCTGGCGCATCGAAGATCCCAGGAAGTTCTTCATCAAGGTCGTGACCGAGGACGACGCGATCAAGAAGGTGCGCGTCCGCATCAACGACGTGCGCAGCGCCGTGATCGGCCAACACGACATGTCGGACTTCCTCAACCTCGTCGAGGCGGAGCTCGAAGAGACCTACGACGCCATCGAACAGGAAATGCTCGACGCCGCCGCGCCGGGTCTGATGACGGATTTCGGCATCACGCTCGCGCGGGTCGGCATTCGGCGCATCTCGTTGCCCGAGCAGGTCACCGAGACCGTTTTCCAGCAGATGATTCAGGAGCGCGAGCGCGTCGCGACGAAGGACCGCGAGGAAGGCAAGGCCCGTGCCGAAGCGATCAAGGCCCGCGCCGAGTCGGCCCAGCGGGCGATCCTGGCATTCGCCGGCGCCAAGGCCGGCGAAATCGAATCGGAGGGCATCCGGGCCGCCACGCGCGAGCTCGAAGCCGTCAAGGACAGCGAGTTTTTCATCTGGCTGCGGCAGATGGACGCCCTGGAAGCCAGCCTCGCCCAGCGTACCACCATCTTCTTCGATACGTCCGAACAGTTGTTCAGCCTGTTCGCAACGCCGCCGAGCGCCCCGGCGGCCGCCGGAGACGCCGACGCGAGCGCCGCGCTGATCGGCTACGAACTCGTTTGCGGCGAGTGTGGCGCACGGTTGCGCATGGACAAGCGGCCGAAGTCGAACCGAGCGTATCAGTGCCCCCATTGCGAGAAAACGGCCCTGCGGGCGGAATTGTCGGCGGCATCCGCCCCGCCGAGCGACGCGAATTGATGATTCGATGATTCAGCACGAGTTGTGAGAGGAAACCCCGTGAGCACCTTTTCGGCACAACCCCCGAGTGTAGACCCGCCGGCGGACTCGATCGCATCGGCCGGCGATCTCGCGCAGGAGTCGCTCGCGACGGCGGTGCGCGGGGCCTTCCGCGTGCTGGCGGCGATTCTGATCGTCCTGTTCGTCTTGTACCTGCTCTCGGGCGTGTTTCAGATCCAGAGCGGCGAGCAGGGACTGATCGTCCGCTTCGGCAAGCTGGTCGGCGATGAGGGCGGAGCACCTTTCACGGAAGGCTGGAAACTGGCCCGGCCCGATCCGTTCGACGAGAAGCTACGCTTGTCCGGCGAGCCGCAAACAATCGAGATCGACACGTTTTGCTTTGCCCGCGCCGAGCAGGACCTCGGCAAACCGCTCAGCGAGATTCGATTTCCCACCGGGCCGCTCAACCCCGGGACCGATGGGGCCATGCTCAGCGGCGACAAGAACCTCTCGCACGGACTTTGGACCGTGCAATACAAAGTCAGGAGCAGCGATGGCAAGCAATTCGTCGAGAACATCGGCGACAGCATCGAGGCGGCCGAGCCGCTGGTGCGGCGGCTGGTCGAAACGGCCATCATGCGAGCCGTCGCGCACCGGACGGTCGAGGAAGTCACGCGCAC
>JACZRH010000184.1 GCA_022574815.1 Planctomycetota bacterium
AGGATGACTGGTATGAAGATATTCCCTTAATAGCTGAGCATGGTCTTTCAGATTATGTTACCATCTACAAAGGACGTAGGAGATATTCCCTTCTCTATGATTTAGGCCTAACTTCCAGAGCATTATCTAATAACGCCGAGGCCCTCCAACTAGACTTTTCCGCTCTCGATGCCATCCTCATGAGTCATGGACACATAGACCACACCGGAGGCTTAGGAGGTCTAAAGGAGAAGATTGGTAGAATGATCCCAGTAATTCTTCATCCTGACGCCTTCTCAAAGAGGAAGATCATCTTTCCAGACGGAACAAGTGCTAACCTCCCGCCTCCTGATAGGACTGAACTCAAGGATGCAGGGGTAGAAGTCGTGGAAGGCAAAGAACCATCTTTTCTTATAGATAATCTCGCACTTTTTACGGGCGAACACGAGAAAACGGGGCGAACAATCGTTGGCCACGCCTGCTCGGGCCGAAGAGAGCTGAGTAACCGTCTTGGGCGTCCGCCCCGTTTCAGCGGGCCGCGGAATCCTATCGAATTCCGCTTGGCGCACCAAGGACGCGCCTGCGAGCGCCGAGCGCAGACGTTCGAAAGCTCAGAAAGATGGCGCTACGACCGCGCCCCGCAGCATCGCCGACTCGCACCGCGGCCGACGATCTGACTCCCCGATTTCCAGCGGCGCGGCTTGATCCGCCGATGGTTCAGCTATACGCTCCCGCCCGAGGCGGAGTTCCGGCGGGACTCGTCGCGCCGATGTAGCTCAATGGTAGAGCACGGCTTTCGTAAAGCCGAGGTTGTGGGTTCGACTCCCACCATCGGCTTTTTCATGCGCGGTTCGGTCGCGCGGGATGTGGGGCAGCGCGCGGCGCTATCCCCGACGACGATCGACGACGGACGAGTGAACATCGCCGCGCCGCGCTGCGCAATTCGACCGTACGCCGCGCCCCCGTATCCGGCGCCACGAGCGCGTCATCGCGCGCGCTGAGTTTCGTTGCGCCGCAGACCGCGAAGATCGCGCAGTAATAAAAAGGGGCTCGCTGCATAGTTTCACACCGCCACCGTTGAAATCGACTCGCAGCCCTCGGAGCGACGATCCTGTAGAATGGAATCGTTTGGCCGGCGAACGCCGATTCGTCGGCCATTCGTTCAGCAGGAATTCGACCGGCAGCCCGGAAAAGGCGATTCGATGGGCCGCGTCAGCATCCAAAGCGTCACCAAGCAGTTCGGCGGGCAGATCGTGCTCGAGGACGTCACGCTCGAGCTGCACACCGGCGAGACGGTCGGGCTCATCGGGCCGAACGGGTCGGGCAAGACCACGCTCTTTCGCCTGATCACCGGAGAGTTGCAGACCGACACGGGCACCGTGACACGCTCGCGCGGGCTCGAGATCGGCTACCTGCCGCAAGAGCCGAGCATCGCGCTGGACCGCACGCTGCACGACGAGGTCATCGCCGCGTTCGCCGAGCTGTTCGAGCTCGAGGCCCGCATGCACGAACTGTCCGATCGCATGGCGGCCGAGCACGATGGCCCCGATCTGAACCGACTGATGGCCGATTACGACAACGTGAATGCCCGTTTCATCACCGCCGGCGGTTATGCCTTCGAGCAGCGCGTCAACGAAATCCTCGGCGGCCTGGGCTTTGTGAGCAGCGACCACAAGCTGCCGATGGCGGTCCTGTCCGGCGGGCAGAAATGCCGCGCAGCGCTCGGCAAGCTGCTGTTGCAAGACGCGTCACTGCTGCTGCTCGACGAGCCCACCAACCACCTCGACATCGACGCTGTCCGCTGGCTCGAGAAATTCCTGGCCGGTCATCACGGCGGCGCCGTGATCGTCTCGCACGACCGCTACCTGCTGGATCGGCTGGCCGACCGGATCGTGGAAATCGAAGCGCGGCGGCTCGTCACGTACCCCGGCAACTACACGAATTACGCCAAGGTCAAGAAGGTTCGGCGGCTCACGCAGCAGCGCCAGTACCAGAAAGACAAGGAGTTCATCGGCAAGGAGCGCGACTTTATCGCACGCCACCTCGCCGGCCAGCGCACGAAGGAGGCCCAAGGCCGCCGCAAGCGGCTCGAACGCGGCTTGGCGGCGGGCGAGTTCACACTGGAAGTCGCGTCGACGACGCGCGAGGCGAAGTTCCGCTTCTCCGACCCGCCGCCCAAGGGCAGCGTCGCGCTGCGGGCCGAGGGCCTGGCGAAACGCTACGACGACAAAGTCCTGTTCGACGGGCTCGGGTTTCAGGTCGAGTCCGGCCAGCGGCTTGGCATCACCGGCCCCAACGGCACCGGAAAATCGACGCTGCTCAAGATCCTGCTCGGCGAGGTCGCGCCCGACGCCGGCCGCTTCGAGTTCGACCGCAAGGCCACGCTGGGGTACTACGCCCAGGATCCGGAGCAGCTCGATCCGGAGACCCTCTTGCTCGAACACCTGCGCGCCGAGCGCCCGCATTTCAGCGAGCTCGAGGCCCGTTCCTGCCTGGCCCGGTTCCTGTTCACCGGCGACGACGTGTTCAAACGGCTCGGCCGCTTGTCCGGCGGCGAGCAGTCGCGCGTGCGGCTCCTGAAGCTGATGCTCGACGCGCCGAACATGCTCCTGCTCGACGAGCCGACCAATCACCTCGACATTCGCTCGCGTGAGGCGCTGGAAGAGGCCCTGACCGAGTATCCGGGGACGATCATCGTCGCCAGCCACGACCGCTACTTCCTCGACCGCATCGTCACACACCTGCTCGTGCTGCGCGACGGCCGGCACGACCTGTACTTCGGCAACTACTCGCGCTATATCGAGCAGCTCGAGCAGCGACCGGCGAGCGTCGCGGCCGGCGACAAGCAGCGGTCGAAGAAAACGAAACGCGCCGACAAGCCCGCTACACGCGCGAAGGGCAAGACCGTCGAGCCGCCGGAACGCAAGCGATTCCTCAAACTGGGCACCGCGGACCTCGAGAGCGTCATCTTTTCAATGGAAGAGCAGGTCGGCGAACTGGAGGCCCGCTTCGGCGACCCGGAGATCTACAAGAACGGCGAATCCGTGGGCCGCTTGCGAACCGAGCTCGACCAACTGCGCCACGAGCTGTCCGTCGCCGAGCAGGTCTGGAGCGAGCGCGCCGACAGTTCCTGACGTGGCTTTCGGCCGACGAACCGATCTGCTCGACGTCTGGCTGGTGTACGCCGCGCCGCTCGCAGCGGCCGGCCGCGGTGATCTGAACTGCGACGGGCCCGTCAACGGCGGCGACATCGACCCGTTCTTCCGATGCCTCGGGGGCCTTGCCCCTGATCGTCCGCTGAGAAAACCGGATTTCTCTTGCTCGCCGATGCCCGGGCCGAGATAATGCGAGTGGATATACGGAGTGCGCCGCGCCGAAAGTCTCGGGCCTGGGCGCGGCGGAGACCTTTCATTCCTGTCAAACCGCCCGGGCGAGGGAGAGTCGTCGTGGCATGTTCGGCATGTCTGCGGGTTGGGGCGGGGGTCTTATGGGCACAGATCGCGTGGTCCGCGCTCGCGCAGTCAACGTACTACGTGGACGGCACATGCGGCAACGACGCCTGGACCGGGACCAACTCCGTATGTGTTGCACCCAACGGACCCCAGCGCACGATCCAAGCCGGCATCGATGCGCGTGTGACCGGCGACACGGTCATCGTCGCCGACGGCACCTACACCCAATTCGGCCATCGCGACCTCGACTTCGGCGGGCGAGACCTCGTACTAGGCAGCGCCGCCGGCAATCCGATCCTGTGCGTCATCGATTGTCAGGCCAGTCAATCCAATCCTCATCGCGGCTTCCTCTTTCGTTCCGGAGAAACGTCCGCTACGGTAGTCGACGGTTTCACCGCGATGGGCGGCCTTCAGACGCGTGGGGCGTGCCGGGTGCTCTTCCCCTGCTGGTACGGCAATCCGTAACGGCACAGCGGCATTGAATGGGCAACGAGGCCTCTGTATCATTGCGTCAGGTGTCTGCCCCGCTGACGACGGTGGCTGCACAGAGGGGGTTCGGGGTCCTCGGGGGCGGAGGAGAGTCGTATGTCCAGGCCAATCACACCTATCCGGCTCGATCTCTTGGCTGTCATATTGTCCGTGATGGGGCTCGCGCCGCCGGTTGCGGCCCGGACCATCTTATACGTCGATGACGACGCCCCGCCCGGCGGCAACGGCCTGAGCTGGAACACGGCCTATCGGTTTCTTCAGGATGCCCTGGCCCACGCGGCCGGTTCCGGTGGCCCGGTCGATGAGATCCGCGTCGGGCAGGGCGTCTATGAGGCCGACCGTGACGAAGCCAACCCCGCCGGCACCGGCGACCGCGAAGCGTCGTTTCGACTCGTCAGACGGGTGGCCCTGATCGGTGGCTTTGCCGGGCACGGCGCACCGAATCCGAACGAGCGCGACGTCGGACTGTACGAGACGGTCCTCAACGGCGACTTGGCCGGCAACGACCGGCCGGGCTTCGTCAACTACGGGGAAAACAGCTACCACGTGGTCACGGCCATGGACGTCAGCGGCCCCAACAGCATTCTTGACGGGGTTACCATCACTCACGGGAACGCGAATGGTGAGGTCTGCTGCTACCACCGGCGCGGCGGCGGGATGACCGTGGTTCGTTCGATCATGGTGATCCGCAACTGCACGTTCACGGACAATGCGGCCTTCGGGAACCCCGAGGGGCTGGGCGGGGGCCTGTTCATCATAACCGATAGCGACATAACCGTTTCAGACTGCCGCTTCATCCGCAACACGGCGCAAGTCGCCGGCGGCGGGGTCAGTATCAAGTACAGCAACCCGACTTTCATCGATTGCGATTTCATCGACAACTGGGCGGCCGGCGGCGGGGGCCTTCGGTCAGTTGGCAGCGATTTCACGCTGATCGGATGCCGTTTCGTGGACAACTTCGGCCGTACCGCCGGTGGAGGAGTGAACGTGGTGGGCGGTTCTCCCACACTGGTCGATTGCATCTTTTACGGCAACTGGTCCGACCAGACCGGCGGCGGGGTGCAAACCTACCGCGCCACCACGCGGATGAGCAACTGCACCTTTACCCGGAACAGAGCTGACTGGGGCGCTGGCATCTTCTATAACGGCTATCCCACGCTGTACAATTGCATCGTCTGGGCCAACACCGGTGGGCAGCTCTACGGCTACGTCGGATCGCCGACGATCACCTACAGCGATGTTCAAGGCGGTTGGCCCGGCGAGGGCAACATCAACGCCGATCCGTTCTTCATCGATCCGGTCACGAACGACTATCACCTCTCGCTCGGCTCGCCCTGCATCGACACCGGCGATCCGGCGTTCAGCGACCCCGGTGAGACCGACGCGGACGGTCTCATGCGCGTGTGGGACGGCGACGGCGACGACGTGCGGACCGTGGACATGGGACCCTTCGAGTTCGGCTCGCACGTCTACGGCGATCTGAATTGCGACGACGCCTTCAACGGCGCCGACATCGACCCGTTCTTCCTCGCCCTCGGCGACCCGGCGGCGTACGCGATGGCCTTCCCGAACTGCGACGCCTTGCTGGCCGACATGAACGCCGACGGCAGCGTCAACGGCGGCGACATCGACCCGTTCTTCCAATGTCTCGGCGGCGCGTGCCCCTAAGTGACCCACCTACAGCCTGGCTGGCGTCGGTCGCCGGAAGGGTTCGCAGCCCTGCCGCCGTCGCCCGCCCGGCCCGTCGTTGTGTTCAGCGCGGCCCGCGACGCGTGGGATGAGTCAGGGTTCAGTGCGCGAAGCGTTTCCTCCCGAACCCTGAGCCCCGAACCCTCTCCGCCGAACCTGTCACGGAACCCATCCACCCCACCCGGCTCGGCGGGAGCCTCGCCCTCCCCTTCGTGCCTTCGTGCCTCCGTCGCTTCGTCCCTTTCCCCGATCCCTTGATCCCTCAATCCCCGCGCCCTATAATCCCTAGAATACGGAGACCACGCATGCGCCACCGCCCCCAGCCCCTGCCCCGCCCGATGCCCTGTGGCTGCGCCACCGCCGAATCGCACGCTGCCAACCAAGGTGCGCAAAAACACAACGCGCAAACTTGCGCACCTTGCGCACCTTCCCTTGCCGCCCCCGCAAACGCGATCTTATCCGACCTTGCCGCAGACCTGCCTAGAACCGCCCACTCCACGCTGGCGACAGCGACCCCTTCTTCCAATGTCTCGGCGGAAACTGCCCCTGAGCACCGGCTGCGGCCTGCCGGGCTGTTCTTCGCGGGCCGCCTGCTTCGCCGAGCAGGTCTGGAGCGAGCGCGCCGACGATTCCTGACGCGCCGCGAAGCCGTTCGGCGCACGGCCTCACGTTGCGAGGATGCCGTCGGACGCCTATACTCCCGCGGTTTCCAGTTGCGAGGATGTACCCGTGCCGATCTACGAATACGTCTGCGAGTCGTGCAAACAGAGTTTCGAGCAGCTCGTGCGCTCCAAACGCGACGAGAGCCGCCTGACCTGCCCCGCCTGCGGCCAGGGACGCGTCGAACGCCGACCCAGCGTCTTCGCGGCCCACAACCGTTCAGCCAGCGTGCCCTTGCCGACCGGCGGATGCGGACGCTGCGGCGACCCCAACGGCCCCTGCGGGCTCGATTAGGACCCTATGGGCACCGACGCCAATCAACCCAGCATCGCACGCACGCTGCAAGCCGGCATCCTCGCCTGGATCCTGCCGGGGGCCGGGCACTTCGCCCTCGGACACCGCGGGCTCGGCATCGTTTTCTTCAGCGCGATCAGCTTCGCCTATTTGACCGGCGTCGCCGTCGGGGGGGTCAAGACTTCGGTCGATCCCCAGGGGAACCGCTGGCTGTTTCTGGCCGAGATGGGCGTCGGGGGCTACACCACCGCGTTTTATTTCTGGAGCTCGTCGATCCGCGTGCCGCCGGGCAGCGACCCGGAATACATCAGTTTCTTTCCCGAATCCGACGTGGCCCAGATCTACCTCGCCGCGGCCGGCCTCTTAAACGTCCTGGCCGTTCTCGACGCCCTGTCCCGGGCCCAGACCGGCGGCCTGCCCACCTATCACCGCGACCTGCCGCCTGCACGAGAGGACCCGGGCGGAGGTCGCGGATGACCTGGCTCGCACTGCCGCCCGTGCTCGCCTGGGTCCCGTTCCTGAACCCCATCGCACTGCCGGCCGGAGCGCGGCTGTGGATGTTTCTGCCGCTCGCCTTTTGCATCGCGCTGGTCTATCGGGCCACCCGAGCCAGGACCGCCCGCGAGCTGCCGTGGCCGACCGTTATTAACTTCGTCCAAATCGTCGTTGCGATGGTTCTGATCGCGGTCGGCTTCTACGCCCTGCACGCGCTGGTGCTCTGGTTCTCTTGATGTGGCAGCGGTTTCCAACCGGTGTTCGCGGTCGCCTTGCCGTCTCGGCGCCCGGTTGCGTACACTGTCCGCCATGCCGCTGAGCTGGAACGAAATCCGGCAGAACGCAATCGCGTTCTCACGCGATTGGATCGACGAAACCCGCGAAAGCGCCGAGGCCCAGACCTTCTGGAACGACTTCTTCCAGGTCTTCGGCGTCCGCCGCCGCACGGTGGCGTCCTTCGAGGAACCGGTACGCAACCTCGGCGGTGACTGCGACTTCATCGATTTATTCTGGCCGGGCACGCTCCTCGCCGAGCACAAATCGCGCGGCAGGAGCCTCGCCAAGGCCGAGTCACAGGCCATGCGCTACATCCGCGCGCTCGTCGACGACGACCGCCGCCAGGAGGTCCCGCGCTACATCGTCGTCTCCGACTTCGCGCGTGTAATTCTATTGCCCGGTTGTCGTTGTGACCGATCGAGCGTATTGTGCCCCGCCGAGAGGACGATGACGTGGATTCGACCAACTGGCATCCAGCTGATCCTACGAATTGGGAGAAGAGTTTCGGCTTCGTGCCGCAACCGCTTGTTCGCGCGACACATGATGTCACCGTCCTGCGGGACGGGACCGCCGCAAGTTTCGCACTAAAGGCGGTCGATGACCCATCCCCGGACATTTCGAAGGACTTAATCTCACAGGTCTGGTCTGCCGATGTTCGCCACCTCGTGTGCATACACGGCAACGAGATGTCGATTTGGCAATGGGACCGTCCTGAGCGCCGGGTCGTAACCGCTGCGCCCCGCGAGAGAAGTGAGGCGCGCAGACTTGTAGAGGGATTCGGGCGCACCCCCCGGCCGACCCTCCCAAACGTCCGGCAGCACGTTCTTCAGGCATTCCGACAAATCCGGTTGCGCGTGCATGACCCGACGAGCGCTGTCGTCTTACTACACGCTCTCCTGTCCGTGCTTCGAAATGAGACGGCTGTGTCGGCAGATTTCTCGGCGTCCGCGCTCTACGCAATGATTGCCCAAGACGTCCCGGACAATGTACTTGGGGACATGAGTGCGACAACGAGCGATGTCGACCTCGGCGATATTGCTACTTACTTGCGGCAGCCGTCGGCGATCGGACTGCGCCTCGATTCCGCCGTCCTGCTCGCCCATGTCTCGAGCAGATTGTTTCAAGAGGCGCACCTCGATCTCGAACGCCAAGGATTCTTTCTTGGAATGTCACCGGAGCTCTCCGGTAAACCGAAGTCGTCCGAAATCAGGTACACGCCTGTCAACCTTGCACGCCTCCTCGTGCAGACCGCACTCCGTTCGTGGTCAGGTCCGCGTGATCCTCGGCTATTGGATCCAGCCTGCGGCTCGGGCGCGTTTCTGCTGGAGGCGGTGAACGAGATCGCGAGAAGCTATCCAGACTTGAATCCATCGCTTAGCGGGTTGGATGTTTCTGCACCCGCCGTGGCGATCGCCCACATGTCGGTGCGCCAGGCAGCGGAGCTGCTACGCCAAGCAAACGTTGACGTAAGATGCCTAAATGCGCTCGAAGAAGACTGGCCGCCTGCGGACATCGTCGTCATGAATCCTCCGTTCCGAGCTTGGAAAGATATGGATGCGGACGACCGGGATCGCGTCGCGCAAGTGACCGGCAGCAAGAGACGTAACGACAAATCACTCGCGTTTCTTCACAAGGCATGGGAAACACTGCGACCGGGCGGCATCTTGACGAGCGTTCTCCCGGCGCCGCTCCTGTTGAGTGACGGCATGGCGGAGTTGCAGTCGAAGTTCGAAACTGGCGGCGAGGTGTTGCTCATCGGTCGCCTGGAGGGATACACCTACTTCACAAACGCGATCGTTGAGACCGCATTCATCGTCGTTCGCAAGACTGCACCGTCGAGCGAGAGCATGACGCGATTCGCACTCGGGACTCGCGATCATGAAGATGAAGCGATCCGTGAGATTCGCATGAATCAGGGCGAAGGAACGACCAAGGTCGCTGAAATCTACACGGTCGCTCAGAACAAACTGACCGAAACCGGTTGGTTGCCTCGCCCGAGACGTCTGGTGGAATTACTAGATTGGGCAAGACGAAGCGCGTTGCCGTCCGTGTCGGACACATTCAACGTGCATCAAGGCGTGCGCACTGGGCTCAAAGCGGCATTTGTACTCTCCTATGAAGAATGCCTCGCGCTTCCGAAAAAGGAGCAAACTTTCTTCCGACCGGCGGCAGGTCAGGGATCAATCCATTCAGGAGTTCTCACGCGGCCACTCTACGTGTTCTATCCCTACTCAGGCGCGGGGACGACCATTGAAACGGAGGATGCTCTGCTGGAGAGCGTGCCGAA
>JACZRH010000185.1 GCA_022574815.1 Planctomycetota bacterium
GATGTAGTCGCGCAGGATGGACGAAAGGCTGATGTGCCAGCGCCGCCAGAAGTCGCGCAAGCTGGTAGCGAACCAGCACCAGTTGAAGTTTTCGATCTGCCGGTAGCCGAGCAGCTTCGCGATGCCGGCCGAGATGTCGCAGTAGCCGCTGAATTCGAGATAGAGCCAGTAGATTTGGATGTAGACGCCGAAGTAGAGCAGCCAGTAACTGTCGATCTCCCACGGCCGGTCGTAATAGACGCGGCCGGCGGCGTCATCGATGTACATCCAGAACCAGCCGAAGCACCACAGGCCGATCATGCACTTCAGAACGCCCCAGCCGATCCGGGCGAATGCGGGCGGCACGTTGCGCCACGAACGCCGCTCGTGGCAAGTGTCCATCTCGTCCTGAAACTCGTTGAAACGCTCGATCGGCCCCTGCATCAGCGTAGGCGCGTAGCAAAGGTAGGCCAGGAAATTGAGCAGCGTCCGCCGCTCCTTCGCGATCCCGTCTCGCCGAACCTCGGAGAAATAGTGCAACATGCGGATTGCGAAGTACGCCGTGCCGATGTTGTGGGCGTTGGCGAACAGCGCATACAACAGCGGCGGCGCGTGGGTGGGGTTCAAGCCCGGGTGCAGGCTCGGCAGGAAGGGCTCCCACAGGAACGGCTGGTCGGGCAAGCCGCGTGCCCCGAGCGGAAAGACCCACGCACAATGATCGAACAGCCAATCGGTCAGCGGCGAACGGTCGGCGTGCTGAAAAGTCTGCGTGAGCAGATACCAGCCGGCGATGCAGAAACCGGCCGCCAGCGGCGGACCCCACTGCTTGACGTCGCGCCGCTTCGATTCGACCGCGAAGATCTCGGCCAGCTTGTGGAACGCGACGCACATGCTCAGCCAGAAGAGCGGGTACAGCGCGCCGAACACGTACGCCAGGAAGACCACGCCCGTCAGGATGATGCCGACCCGCAGCCGGCGGCGCGAGAAGAGCAGGAGAATCGGCACCAGCGGCAGAAAGTACGTCACGAGGTAGCGGTCGTCGAAGATATGCTGCAGCCAGTAGCCGCGCCCGTCCCGCCAGTCCGTGTCGCGCACGGGCGCCCAGACGAACTCCCAGGCGTCGCCGGCAAATTGCGGGATGTCTCCGAGAAGCGCGGCTTCCATGCGCGGTTGGTTTCCTGTTTGCGGGGTAGGCCTCGCCGGCCCGTGCAACGGGCAGCGTACTCGCTACGGGCGCGTCGGTGAAGATTCGGAGTCTGCGGGGCCTCGACAGCGCGGCAGCGACGCGACCCGGCCGGCAGCCGCGCTCGGCCGCGCTCGGCCCCGGTCGTTGCGGCAGCGGGCGGGGTTGATTACGGTATTGGGGGCGAGTACCCGGCGTCGGGTCGCACCGGCGCCCCAAACAGAAGCGAGGATTCCAGCATGACCACCTGGTCACGACCCCGTTTGATCGCCGGACTCCTGGGTCTGCTCATCATCGCCCCGCTCACCGCGGCCGCTGCCCAGGAGATCGCCACGACGCAGCGCGCCTGGCGCGCGGCTTACGACGACAAGGATTGGGCTCGGGCGATCAAAGTCGGTCTCAAGCTCACCTTACTCGTGCCGGACAACAGCACCCACGAGTACAACCTCGCGTGCGCCTACGCGCTGCACGGGGACGTCGAAAGCGCGGCGGCTTGGGCGCAAAAGAGCGCCTACAGCGGTTTTTCCGATCTGCACCTGATCACGACCGACCCCGACCTGAACAATATCCGCAACGACCCGTCCTACAAGGCGGCCCTCAAGATCGTCGCGCGGAACAGCTCCAAGGCCCTCGAGCTCTTCAAACAACAGGCCGCCGGCCGCGAGCCGCTGATCATCGTCCCGGCCTCGGTCGACCGCGAGAAGCCGGCCCCGGTCGTGATCGTCTTGCACGGGTTCGGAGGTAAGGCGGAGCGTTTCGCGGACCTGTGGCGCAAGGCGGCGGACAAGGCCGGCGTGATTCTCGTCGCACCGCGGGCCGTTCACGAGGTGCGCGGACGCGGCTATCAGTGGGGCACACCCGAAGAGGCAAACGTCCTCGTGCTGCGGGCCCTGGACAAGGTCAGCGCGGAACACAAGGTCGATCCGCGCCGCGTCGTGCTGGGCGGATTCTCGCAAGGCGGCCGGATGGCCTACACGCTCGGGCTGCGCCACGCGGACAAGTTTTGCGGCGTGATCCCAATCGCCGGCAACTACAATGCCTCGTATACGGTCGCGCGAGCCGGCGGCCTGCCGCGCGTATTCGTCATGGTGGGCGAGAACGATCGTACGCTAAAGGCCAATCGGGCCGCCGCCAAGGACCTCGAGGCCAAGGGCGCCGAGGTGAAGCTGAACGTCTACCCCGGCGTGGGGCACGCCTTTCCGCAGAATTCGGACGACGAGCTGCTCGAGGCGCTGAAGTTCGTGCTTCGTAAGGATTGACCGTTCGTAACCAGAAGCTACTACTTTGAACGAGGGATGTTGGACATCGTCATTCGGAGCGCAGCGAGAAATCTCGATGAATACCGCGCCGGATGCTTGACTACGCTCAGCATGACGTTCAACATTTCGTACTCTCAGTAGTAGGCCGACTCGCATGCGTACTCACATTGCAACCTGAGGAAGAACGTGCTTGATCGAATCTCAGACGGGCGCACCGACTTGGTGTTCGATTATCTATCAGAAGGCCAGGCCGCAAGTTCCACGGATAGAAATGGTGTGTCTCTAATCAAATCGTGCGCCTATTACGGTGATGTCAGCGCCATACGATTCCTGCTCGCCAACGGCGAATCACTCGAGTCGCTCGGAGAGAACTTCGACCTCAACGGCGCCGTTTTTCATGGGCACTGGCAACTCTGCCAGTTCCTTATCGAAAATGGAGCTGACGTGAATCATCCTCTGCCGGAAACAGGGGAAACGCCGCTGCACGCGGCCTTGTGTAAAGCCAACCGCCCGGCCTACGACTACATCATCAAGATTCTACTCGCTAATGGTGCGAATCCCAATTGCGTGACAAAGGAATCGGCTGAAACAGGATGCTTCATGCGGGACTGCAGAACAAGAGCCGAAACTCCCCTCCACCGTGCCGCCGCTTTCGGCACCGAAGAGGCCATTCAACTTCTTTTGGACGCCGGCGCAATCATCGGGGCCAAGGACATGAATGGTGATACTCCGCTCAGTTGGGCGAGTTGGCAGCAGCGCCCGGACTTCATTCTCGAGCAGCTCTGTTACGGTGACAACTTCATTCACCCGGATAGAGTAACGTGCTCCAAGAGCTACCACGGCATGGGCTGGAGTCCCATGGAAACTTTTCTACTCGGAAAACCCCATGTCTGATAAAACCGAAATCGCCCAAAAAAACACGCAAGGACCGATTAAGCCTACAGACAGATTGGCGCAAGCCTAGCGTTCCGCTAGGCTTGCGCCAATAAAAGTAGTAGGCCAGAATGTGGTCCTTTCGCTTGGACCAATTCCGCTTTCTCTCAAAGAATGACTTGTCGGCCTTATGTGACAATTGCCCGCCTGTCCAATGTTAGAACCGGAGCATCAGGTTTCTCATCCCAGATTCTCCCCTCGAGCAACCTCCCCGTTCGTTTCTTGTTCGTGCCGCCCCACTGCTTGAAGAAGAACGGCACGCCGCGCGCGACGCAGCGATCGCGGACGCGCAGAACCCACTCCTCCTTCATGGGCCGAGCCTTCGGCCCCGATTCGCCGCCTACGATTACCCAGTGAATACCGGCCAGCGGCAAGCGCGGGATCGGACCGAGCAGCGGCTCGACCGAAAGGAACTTGATCCGCGCGTGCGTCTTGCGCAGACTCGAGACGCGATGCGTGACCGCGACGTTCTCCACGCTGGTGCCCATCCAGATATTGGGCGTCCAGCGCAAGTGCTTGGAGAACCCGGCCGCAATATGCGGCCGTTTGGTCAGGATTTGAAAGACATGCTCAAGGTTGCGGTTCATCACATCGAAAACGCGCGCGATGAAATCCAAGGGCACGTCCTCGTGAAACAGATCGCTCATCGAGTTGACGAAGACGACGCGCGGCAGCCTCCAGTGAAACGGATCGCCCAATGCCGCGTAATCGAGAAAGATCTCCCCGTTCCAGCGGCCCCGCTCGTTGACGACGTGCAGGTAGTTTCGAGCACGGCCGGGATTATTGCCGCGACGCTCGGCGCTGCGCGCGATCGCACCGAGGCGCTTCGCCATGCGCTCCGCATAGCAATTCGTGCAGCCCGTACTGACTTTGCGGCACCCGGCAACCGGATTCCAGGTCAAATCCGTCCATTCGATCCGTGATGCTTGCGCCATGCTGTCTTCTCACAATGAGAACAGAAGACCTAACAAAACCCGAATTGTCAAGAAAAACAAGCAAGGACCGCTCAGCCGTACAACCCAGTTGGCGCAAGCCTAGCATCCCGCTAGACTTGCGCAAAGGACTTTCGCTTGAGTTTCTTGTGGGAACCGAGCCGTATGAAGACGACAGAATCCAGACCGCTTCCCGTTCTTGGCCAAACCGGACCGGAGTCGTCTTCGCCGCAACCTGTTTGGAGCGACGCGCCCGTCGTCGGCTTCGTCTCGCTCGGCTGCGCCAAGAACCTCGTCGATTCCGAAATGATGCTCGCAAACATCGCCGAATCGGGCGCGGTCGTCAGCGGCGACGAGGCGGCGGCCGACACGATCGTGGTGAACACCTGCGGATTTCTGAGCGCGTCGCGCGACGAGGCACTCGACGTGCTCCGCGAGCTGGCCGAGCGAAAACGGGCCGGCACGCTGCGGCGGATCATCGTCGCCGGCTGTCTCGTGCAGCGCGACGGGCGAAAGCTGCTCGAAGCGGTTCCCGAGATCGACGCACTGGTCGGGGTCAACAACCGCGAGGACGTCGCGTCGGTGGTCTGGGAGCTTCGGGAGCGCGAGGAACGTCCCCCGCAACAAAGACCGCGCGGACTGAAGTCCGCGGCTCGGGATCGGGATGTCGAGCTGCACCTCGGCGACTACCACGCGCAGCCGTGGAGCGACCAGGGCCGGCTGCGCCTGACGCCGCGGCACTACGCGTATGTGCGCATCAGCGAGGGGTGCAACCAGAAGTGTACGTTCTGCACGATTCCCTCCATCCGTGGGCCGATGCACTCGAAGTCGCCGGACCAACTCGTGGCCGAGTGCCGCGAGCTGACCGCCGACGGCGCCCGTGAGATCATTTTGATCGGGCAGGACACGACCAGCTACGGCGCCGACATCGGGTATCAGCCGGGCCTGGCAGGACTGCTGCGCCGGCTCGACGCGGAGATCTCGGAGGCCCGCTGGATTCGCCTGATGTACGTGTACCCGAGTGTGATGACGGACGCGATGATCGACGCGATCGCCGAATCCGAGCGGTTCGTCAAATACATCGACATTCCGCTTCAGCACATTAACGACCGCGTGTTGAAGTCGATGCACCGCCGCGTGACGCGCGCCCGGACCGAAGCTCTGCTCGAGAAACTGCGGACGCGCATCGCGGGCGTGACGATTCGCACAACGTTCATCGTCGGCTTCCCCGGCGAGACGGAAAGCGAGTTCACGGAACTGGTCGAATTCGTCCGCGACTTCCGCTTCGACATGGTCGGCGCGTTTCAGTTCTCGCTCGAAGCCCAGACGCCGTCCGGGCGCATGGCCGGGCAGATTGAAAACGCCGTGAAGGCCGAGCGCTATGAGCGACTCATGCTCGCCCAGCAGGAGATCGCCCTCTCGGCCGCACGCGGGCGCATCGGTCAATCCTTCAAAGTCGTCGTCGACGGGGACGCCGACGAGCGCGGAGTATGCGCGCGTCACGCCGGGCAGGCCCCCGAAGTCGATTCGGTGTGCCTGCTGCCCGACGGCGGTTTCGAACCGGGCGAGTTCGTGGCGGTTCGCTGCGTGGACACCGACGATTATGATCTCGCGGTCCAGCCGTCGCGGCGCCCGCAGCGTAGCACAGGCCCGCGGGATTCCGGGCCGTAGGCATTCCGGGCCTGAACGCACATGCGGATGGACGGCCGATGTCGCCGGCGAATCGGCCGATGAGGATTTGGTTTCGCCGGGCAAGGTCAATGGTTATACTCTCCGTGCGAATGGCGTAGAGTGGGGCGAACGCCGGGTGCCGTCGATGAGGGTCCGCATAGCATGAATACTGACGTGATGGTGGCGAGCGATGCGCAAACGTCGGCGGCCCCGCGCGTGAAGCGGCCGCTCAAGCCGCTGGCCGACCGCATACTGATCATCGGCCTGGATGGGGCGACGTTTGACGTGCTCGATCCGATGATCGAATCCGGCCGCATGCCGAATTTCAAGCGGTTCATGGAAAACGGCGTGTCCGGAATCTTGAATTCGACCCGCCCGCCGATCACGCCCGCCGCCTGGACGACCTTCATGACCGGCAAGGGCCCCGGTCGGCACGGCATCCTCGACTTCGAGAAATACGACGTCCAAACCCACCGGCTGACCTTCAACAGCACCTATGAGATTCGCGAAAAGACCATCTGGGAAATCCTCAGCGAAAAGGGCCTCCGCGTCGGCAGCATCAACGTACCGATGACCTACCCGCCCAAGCCGGTCAACGGCTTCATGATCAGCGGCTTCGAGACGCCGAGCATCGACGCCGAGTTCACCTATCCCAAGGAGCTGAAAGCCGACATCCTGCGCGAGATTCCCAATTACAACTATCGCACGAACTGGAAGCGGAAGACCTTCGGCGGTGACGCCGTGCTGGCCGAGAACTTCGATTACATCTGCGAGAGCTTCGAGCAGGGCTGGCAACTGACGCGCTATTGCGGCGAGAAGTATGGCTGGGACGTCATGATGGTGCTGTATAAGCTGGTGGACAATCTCCAGCACAAGGCCTGGAAATACCTCGATCCGCGCACCTCCGGGCGCTATCCGCGCCGGGCCGAGATGGCGGCCGATTGTTTCAAGCGACTCGACGAAGTGCTCGGCAAGCTGTTCGCCTACGCCGAAGAGCGCGAGGCGACCGTCCTGATCATGTCGGATCATGGGCACGGCAGCCTGGACGGCAAGGCCCAGCCCAACCTGCTGCTCAAGAACTGGGGCTACCTGACCCTGCGAAGCGCCTGGGACCAGGCCGGCACGCGGGCCGAACACTGGCTGCACCGGCTCACCAAAGGGAAGGCGACGCGCTTCGAGCAGGGCAACCGCGGGATCGAGACCGATCTGGCGGTCGATTGGTCGCGCACCAAGGCGTGCGTGATGCACGCCGGCATCTACGGCTTTCTCTACCTGAACATGAAGGGCCGCGGTCCGCACGGGATCGTCGAACCGCGCGACTACGAGACGCTGCGCGACGAGTTGGTCGAGCGTTTTCGGTCGGCGACCGTTCCGGATCGCATCGGCGACTCGGTTGCGATCTTTTCCGAGATTTACAAGACCGAAAAGCTTTACAAGTGCAGTCGCGAGGACTACCCCGACCTGCCCGACTTGCTGCTCGCCCCGGCGCCGGGGCTGGCGGTGGTGCGCAAGATTCGAGGGCACCGGCCGGTGCGCTGGTTCTCCGAGGGTCGCATCGAGGGCACGCACCGCGTGGAGGGCATCGTCGCGCTGGGCGGACCCAACATTCGCACGAACCAGCGGATCGAGGCCAACATCGTCGACATCGCACCCACGGTGCTGGCGGCGCTCGGGCTGCGCGTCCCGGTCGACATGGAGGGGACCGTGATCAACGAAGCGTTCGTGACCGATCCGATCGTCGAGCGTGAGCCGCCGGTCAAGAAGGTTGCCGAGGAGCACGCGGAGGTCTACTCCGAGGAAGATCTCAAGGTCCTCGAGGAGCGCCTCAGCGACCTGGGCTACCTCGAATAGCGCACGCGCTCGAGCATCCGAACCCGTGCTCATCCATTTCGCCGACCCCCGCCAGAAGCGTGGGCGTGCCTGCCCGCCGAACGCGGGTGCAGGGCTGAGTCACACCGCTAGGATTCGCTGTGAGGCCGGCCCCAAGCGCGGACCGAGTCGGCGACGTATCGACATTCTTCTGAAAAAACCTGAGCGCTGCGGCGCCGCCGGGGTCTGAGCGTATGCAATAGGGTGATCCGCGGTAGGTAACCGCCGCTACGAATCGACCACAAGATGACCGGGCGGCGCTGAGGGCACATTCATGCGGAGCATCCTCCTCTCACTGCTTCTGTTTGCAGGACCGGCGTCGATTGCCGGCTGTCGGGCACCGGCGAGCGATATCAGCCCGTCGGCCGACGAAGCCCGCCCGCCTGATGAACCCTCGCCGAGCGAGCCCGCGGAGAATTATGATTACGCCGAACTCGCCAGGCATGTGCCCATCGTGCGCGGCCTACGCTTCGACCATCCGCCGCCCACACAGGAGCAGGTCGAAGAGCTCTTGCGCTTGGTCCTTGCGGAAGCAGGAATGAATCGGGATGTCTGGTTCATACACGCGCGAGCCAATTGGAAGTTCGAAGAGGGGCGCAAACTTAGCGCCGCCGTGTATTTCACGCCCGAGCGGGAATCCGCTCGACTTCGAAAAGGTGTGTTTGCGTCCCTCGACCAGGCAAATCTTCGGTTCTTCGCGATCAAGGCCATCCGCGAGCGACTCGGATTAGAACCACAGCCGATCAAATCTCCACCGCTTCGCGAGTACTGGCAGGTTTCGTTAAAGGATCATCCATTTGCCGAGACGTTTGAAGTGCCCGACGGGACTCTCCTGCAGTTCCCGAATCCGGAAGGTTTTAGCGAGCTGGAAGTTATCAAAATCGTCGATTTCGTTCGGACGAATCCCAAACAGCCGCAGACAGATCCCAGTTTCGACGGGGCTCGCCCGATATTCTCGATCAAAAAGCGCGACGGTGTTATTGAGGTGCATACAGGCACGATGGAGGGGTCTTTGTCGGGCGGCGGGCAGCTCATCTGGCTCATGCCGACCGGCGATGATACCTTCGATGTGCTCGCCACTGGATTTTGGGTCTCCTGAAGACACGACGCCGTGCCGCCGCGCCGAACGAAAATGCAGGGCTACGCACACCACTAAGATTCGCTGTGAGGCCGGCCGCGAGCGAGGACCGGGTCGGCGACGTTTCGACTTTCCTCCGAAAAAACCTGAGCGCTGCGGCGCCGCCGGGGTCTGAGCGTATGCCATAGGGTGGTCCGCGGCAGGTAACCGTCGCTATGAAACGACCACAAGATCACCAGACGGCGCTGAGGGTACGTTCATGCGTAGCATCCTCCTCCCACTACTTCTGATTGCAGGACCGGCGTCGATTGCCGGCTGTCGGGCTCCGGCGACCGATATCAGCCCTTCGACAGACGAAGTCCGTCCTCCTAATGGACCCCCGGCGATCGAGCCCGCGGAAAATATTGATTACGCCGAACTTGCCAGGAACGTGCCCATTGTGGCCGGGGGGCGCTTCGCCCATCCGGCGCCCACGCAGGAACAGCTCGAAGAGCTTTTGATCTCCGCCGACGTCGGGGTCGGTCCGACCCAGCACCTGCTTGGCCGCCTGAAGGAGCGCGTCAGCGAGGAGAGCATCTCCCAGCCCGAGGCCGCCTTGGCGGTGCTGAAAGAGGAGATGGTGGCGACCTTGCGCGTGGACGGGTCAGGCCGGGGCCTGGAGGCGAAGGGGTCGCCCTTTGTCGTGCTGGTTGCCGGGGT
>JACZRH010000186.1 GCA_022574815.1 Planctomycetota bacterium
GGGCGACTTCGAGAACCCGCGATACCTTGAACTGTTGATCCCCCACCACTACGAACATCACGTCTTGCGTATGCCGGCCGATCAGTGGCCCGAACCCGTCCAACGGACGTTCAAACACTTGAATCCGGACGTGTACGTTCCAATGCAAGGCCCCAGCGAGCTGGGCATCAGCGGAAAACTCGAGTCCTGGGACGGCACCGACGATCTGCACAAGATCGAAGTGCCGACACTGATCATCGGGGCCAAGTACGACACCATGGATCCTGAGCACATGAAGTGGATGGCCGGGGCCGTCAAGAACGGCCGCTATCTGCATTGCCCCGCGGGCAGCCACTGCGCGATGTACGACGACCAGGAGGTCTATTTTGACGGATTGATCCGTTTTATCCTTGATCTCGAGGCAGGGTGATTGCCGTGAGGGCTCTTTCTTGGAAAGCCGAGGTCGAACCATGCATCTGGCTGAAACGAAGCTGACGACGAATGCCGCTTGATTCAGGAACAAAACTCGGTCCCTACGAAATCACGGAACCGCTCGGCAAGGGCGGGATGGGCGTGGTGTATCTTGCCCGCGACCCGAAGCTCGACCGCGATGTGGCGATCAAGGCGTTGCCGGATGACGTCGCCGGCGATGCGGACCGGCTGGCGCGGTTTCAGCGCGAGGCGAAGCTGCTGGCGTCGCTGCACCATTCCAATATCGCGGCGGTGTACGGGCTGGAGGAGTGCGATGGGACGAGCTATCTGATCCTTGAATACATCGATGGCGAAGATCTTTCGACGCGCCTGCGGCGCGGGCCGCTGCCGGTCGACGAAGCACTGGACATCGCTCGGCAAATCGCCGAGGCGCTGGAGGCGGCGCATGAGAAGGGGATCATCCACCGCGACCTGAAGCCGGGCAACATCAGGCTGACCGCCGACGGGCAGGTCAAGGTGCTGGATTTCGGGCTGGCCAAGGCACTCAGCGAGGGGGGCTCGTCGATCAGTCAGATGGCCGCGCAGCCGACCATGACGGCGGACGAGAGCCCGACGATACCCGGGGTGATCCTGGGGACGGCGGGCTACATGAGCCCCGAACAGGCCCGCGGTAAGGCGGTCGATCGGCGGAGCGACATTTTCGCGTTCGGCTGCGTGTTGTATGAGATGCTGACGGGCAAGCGGACGTTTCCCGGTGAGAACGCGACCGACTCGATGGGCGCGACACTGCACGCTGAGGTGGATTGGAGCGCGTTGCCGGCGGATACGCCGCCGACCGTTCAACTTCTGCTTCGGCGATGTTTGACCAAGGACCGTAAGCGGCGTCTGCACGACATTGCCGACGCGCGGGTGGAGATTGAAGAAGCGATTGCCGACCCGAGTGCGTCCTCGTTGGGGCTGGCGAGCGCGGCGATGGCCGGCGTCGGTCGCGCCCGCGGTCGATCCGCGCTGGGCGGCGCGCTTCCGTGGGTGGCGGGGATCATGCTGGGTGTGGTCGGAACTTGGTTCGCGGTTCGCGGTGGTGCGCCGGTCGAGACGGACATCCGGCCGATGCGATTTGAGATCCCGCTCCAGACGGCGGAAACGGTCGATGCGTCGCCGTTGGCGCCGCATGACGTCGTCATTGCACCCGATGGGTCGGCGGTCGTGATCGAGGTTGCCGGCGCCGACCAACCGCTCTACGTGCGCGAGATGAACTCGCTTGAAACGCGGGTGCTTGTGGGAACCGAGGGCGGCGAGAGTCCGTTTTTCTCGCCCGACGGCCGCTGGATCGGCTACTACAACAGTGGGCGGATCATGCGAATCCCGCGCGAAGGCGGCACGCCGATCCCGATCTGCACGACTCCGTCACGGCTGGACGACGCTGCCTGGCTTGACGACGGAACGATCGTAGTACGTTTGATGGACACATCAGATTTGCAGAGAACGAAGTTTGCGGGCGGCGAGTTGACCTTGTTCTGCTCGAACGAATCCAGGCCGGATGTCCTTGGATTCCAAACGATCTGTCGCGTGCCTGGCCAGCGCTACGTACTCGCGGGCGCGTTCACGGGAAACGCGATCGAGGCGAATACGATCGTAGCCGTTTCGCGCGATGACGGTTCGATCGAGACCATCATTCCGAACGGCAGCAATCCAGCGATCACAGCCGACGGACACCTCGTGTACTTGCGTGGCTCCTCTCTGTACGCCGTGCGATTCGATCTCGACGATCGGCGAGTCCTCGGAGCGGAAACGCGCGTACTTGACAGCATCGCCGCAGGTCAATGGGGCGGAAACGGATACTTCGCGCTTGCGCCGACCGGCACGCTCGCCTACGTTCCGGGAAAACGATTCAGCGTCGGCCGGCGCCTGGTGTGGGTCGATCGCACCGGCGGAGTCGTACCGCTGTCGATCGAGCCGGACGCATTTGTGTCCACCCTGGCCCTCTCGGCGGACGGGAATCAAATAGCATTCAACACGCTGCGACAGGGACTCGAATTGTGGGCGTACGATATCACTCGCAAGACGCGCCGCAGCCTGAACACCGAAGGGGAATGCTACGATGCGGTCTGGGATCCCACGGGTCGCCGGCTGACGTACTCCAGAATCACACCCGCCCTCGGATACGAACACTTCGAGATCATCGTCCGCGATCTCTTAGACGGTTCGACGCAGACGCTGCCGCTGGAACCACTCGACCAGCACCCGCAGTCGTGGCTGCCTGACGGCGAGGGGATTCTATTTGGACGAAACAAGCCGTGTGCGCCGCCGCAAAGTGACTCCGATATTCTCCTGTTTCGCTTCGGCGCGGAAGAGCCGCTCGAGACGATTCTCGCCACCGAGCATTCCGAGTTCGCGCCGACGCTCTCGCACGATGGGAACTGGATGGCGTACGTTTCGGACGAGAATGGGCGCGACCAGGTCTTTCTGCGGGCTTTCCCGGACGATGGCCGGAAGCGGCAGGTCTCGTTTTCCGGAGTTCGCGAAGGCTGGATTGCGTGGGCCGCCGATGACGGCGAGTTGTATTGGATCGCGGATGATCACGTGCTCGCAGCGGCGATCAAGACCGAGCCCGAGCTCGATATCGGTGTTCCTGAAAAATTGTTCGCTTCCCCATGGCCGCTCGCGGCGGACCGCTGGGCTGCGATCGACGTTGCGCCCGACGGGCGTTTCCTGATGATCCAGCCAGCCGAATGGGAAAACCGCGTCCGTCACGTGCGTGTAGTGCTCAATTGGAATGAGGAATTGAAGGAGCGCTTGGCCAAGGCGGATGATTAGACTGTCGCGCGGGTGATGTTGCGACCGGCAGCGGAAAGGAACGTGGCCAACCGATATGTCTAAGGCGCCGAGCATTGAAGAAGTTCGCCAAGCGGCTAAACGGCTGAGCGATGTGGTCGTTCGTACGCCGCTGGTGCGGCTGCACAGTTATGGCGAGCCGAGCGATATTCTGCTCAAGCCGGAGATTCATCAGGCGGTCACGTCGTTCAAGATTCGCGGCGTGTTCAACGCGGTCGCGTTGCTGAGTGAGGCGGAGCGCGGCCGGGGGCTCAGTACGGTCAGCGCGGGGAATACGGCGCAGGCCTTGGCCTGGTGCGGGCGGCACTTCGGCGTTTCGGCCCGCAGCATCATGCCGGACAGCGCGCCGGCGACGAAGATCGAGGCGGTCAGGCGCTACGGCGGCGAGCCTGTGCTGGTTCCGATGGCCGAGGTGTTTCGTTTCCTCAAGGAGCATCTTTGGGAGCAGGAGCCGTACGCGTTTATTCATCCGTGGACCAGCCGCGACGTGATGACCGGGCACGGGACGATCGGGCTGGAGATCATCGAGGATTGTCCGCAGGTGGAGACGGTCTATGTGCCGGTCGGGGGCGGCGGGTTGATCGGCGGGGTGGCGAGCGCGGTCAAGGCGCTCAAGCCGTCGGTTCACGTCGTCGCGGTCGAGCCGGCTGGCTGCGCGTCGCTCTTCGAGAGCATGAAGCAGGGCAAGCCGGCCAGCGTCGAGTGCCATACGATGTGCGACGGCGTGGCGGTGCCGTACATGACCGAGGAAGTTTTCGCGGTCATTGCCGATTTGATTGACGACTGTGCGCTGGTGTCAGAGGACGACGTTAAGGCTACCATACGTAGGTTGGCTTTGGGCAACCGCCTGATCGTCGAGGGCTCCGCGGCTCTGCCGGTGGCGGCCGCGCTCGCGACGCCGAGCGAGCGGCGCGGAGTGGCGGTCTGCGTGGTCACCGGCGGCTCGATCGACATGAACAAGCTGTTGGCAATTCTGTCGGAGTGAACGGAGAGACATGATGCGCGGCTTTAGCATGACCATTCTGGGACTTACGTGCGTGGCGGCGATGGGCCAGACGCCGGCCGATCTGGTGCTTCGCAACGGCAAGATCGTGACCGTCGACGAGAAGATCGGCGAGGTGCAGGCGCTGGCGGTGCGCGATGGTCGCATCGTCGCGGTCGGCAGCAACGACGACATCGACCGCCACATCGGCCCCGCGACGAAAGTCATCGATCTGAAGGGCCGCCTCGCGATTCCCGGCTTTATCGAGGGGCACGGACACTTCAGCGGCATCGGCTCGGCCAAGATGCAGCTCGATCTGATGCACGTGAAGAACTGGGACGAAGTGATCGAGATGGTCAAACAGGCCGTCACCGAGGCCGAGCCGGGTGAGTGGATCTTCGGGCGCGGCTGGCACCAGGAAAAATGGGACAAAACGCCGTCGCCGAGCGTCGAGGGCTTTCCAACGCACGCCGCCCTGAGCGCGGTGTCGCCGAACAATCCGGTTTGTCTGCGGCACGCGAGCGGTCACGCGTGCTTTTTCAATGCCAAGGCGATGGAGCTGGCGGAGGTTGACGCGAATACCAAGAACCCGCCCGGCGGCGAAATCCTAAAGGACGCCAATGGGCAGCCCATTGGTGTCTTTCGCGAGACGGCGCAGGGGCTGGTCACGCGCGTCGCGTCGGCTTCGTCGGACGACTCGCCGGCGGCGGTTGAAAAGCGGCTGCGCAAGCAGCTCCACTTGGCGGATCAGGAGTGTCTCTCGAAGGGCATCACGAGTTTTCAGGACGCCGGCTCGGGCTTTGCCACGATCGACGTGATGAAGAAGATGGCCGGCGCGGGCGAGCTGGGCGTGCGGCTGTGGGTCATGATCCGCACGGGCAATCGGGCGCTTTCCGGGAATCTCGACAAATACAAGATGATCGGCCACGCCGATGATCACCTGACCGTGCGGGCCATCAAGCGCAGCATCGACGGCGCGCTGGGCTCGCGCGGGGCGTGGCTGCTCGAGCCGTACGCCGACCTGCCCTCCAGCACCGGGTTAAACACAACCCGCGTTGAGAGCATCGCCGAGACCGCCCGGCTGGCGGCGGCGCACGGGTATCAGCTTTGCGTTCATGCCATCGGCGACCGGGCCAATCGCGAGGTGCTCGACATTTTCGAGCGGACCTTCCGTGCGAATCCGGAGATGAAGGACCCGCGCTGGCGGATCGAGCACGCCCAGCACCTGCACGCGGATGACATCCCGCGCTTCGGCAAGCTGGGCGTCATCGCTTCGATGCAGGGCATTCACTGCACGTCCGACGCGCCGTGGGTCATCGCGCGGCTGGGGCGCGCCCGGGCCGAGCAAGGCGCCTACGTGTGGCGCAAGCTGATGGATAGCGGCGCGGTGGTCAGCAACGGTACCGATGCGCCCGTCGAAGACGTTGATCCGATCCGGAGCTACTACGCCACCGTCTCGCGGCGGCTCAAGGACGGGACGGTGTTCTTCGGCGACCAGCGCATGAGCCGCATGGAAGCGCTCAAGTCGTACACGATCAACTGCGCGCAGGCCGCGTTCGAGGAGGACCTCAAGGGCACGCTCACGCCGGGCAAGCTGGCGGACATCGTCGTGCTGTCGAAGGACATCCTGACCTGTCCGGAGCCGGAGATATTGAACGCGCAGGTGGAATACACGATTGTCGGCGGCGACATCCAATACCAGCGCAGGTAGGGCTGCCGCGGCCCGCGTTATCCGTCCCGCTCGACGAACGCTTTTAGATTGTCGTGGAAAATGATGCGCCAACCATCCTGGATCGATTGAATCTTCTCGCCGATGTGGCCGAAGATGGCGTCGCAGACCTTTAGCAGCGTCGCACCGGCGCCGTGGGGTTCGAGTTCGAGGTGCAGCATGGTGGTCGCGGGGCCGCCGTAGGCTGGCGCGAGGTGGCCGACCAGGTCCATCGACTTCTCGGGATCGATTGCGAGGACCGTGAACCAGAGCAGTTCGCTTCCATTCTTGCCGCGTTCGAACAGCCGTCCGCCGGCCTTGGCTTCGAGCGTCATCGGCCCCGGGTCGGCGGTGATGTAAAAGTCCTTGGGCCACCACGCGCCGGTGTCGTCGACCAGGGCCTTCCAAACGCGCTCGGGGGCGGCGTCGATCGGTATTTCGAGCTCGATTCGGATGGCGCCGACAGTCATGGCCTTGTCCGCTGATTCAGTTGTCATGGTGTCTTCTTCCTTTCGTCTTGCGTGCGGATTCGCCGCGCTCCAGATGCGATTTCAGCCCGAGCATCCCGGCGGCCAGGGAGCGCGTATGCTTGCTGACCCATCGCTGGCAGATGCGTTCGATGGGGACCGGGTTGATGTAGTTCCATCGAAAGCGGCCCTCGCGCCGCACGAGCACCAAGTGGGCCGCTTCGAGGATTCCGAGGTGTTTCATGACCGCGGTCCGTGTCAATTCACGTTTGAACAGCGTGCATAGTTCGCCCGTCGTTCGCCGGCCGTGCCCGAGCACGTCGAGCAATGCCCGGCGGGTCGGATCCGCGAGAGCTTTCCAGACGCGGTCTGCGTCGGCGGCTAACATGTCACCGTAGAGTGACATATTAGGCGCGGTTTGTCAACAGGGGGTGGGACCTATTTCGACGAAAAGGGTGTGGGCCGAGTGTGCACCCCGCGGCGATCGTCGCGGCGGGCCGACGCTACTGTGCGCACGCGGGGCGTCTTGTTCCGCGTTATTCTTTCGCGCGGCGCTTTTTCCACGCGTCGTAGTAGCGCCCGGCGCGCCGGTTGTTCTTGTTCCAGCGCGGCTCCCGGTCGCTGTTCGCGATTGTGACGACGCCCAGCGCGATCATGCGGGCCACCCGGGCCATATTTTCGTAGTCGATCTTGTCCCAGTGGTCGCCCGGGCCGTGGTAGTCGTCGTAGCGGTACGTGACGCAGACGGTGTGGGCCGGCACGCCAAGCCGGGCGAGGGCCACGTTGTCGCTGGCCCCGAAGTAGCGGTCGCTGTCGGTCGCGTGCTTGTAGACCTCGATGCCGGTCTGCTCGCCGGCTTGCTTGAAGACTTTTCCGATGTCCGAGTAATCAATGCCCGTGATCGAGGCGTTGTTGAGTTGGGGGCCTTCGTCGCTGTCGGTGCGGCCGACCTGCTCCAGGTTGATGTTCGCAATGGTCTTTTCGATGGGGAAAATCGGGTGGCTTGCATAGTAGCGCGAGCCGAGCAGGCCGCGCTCCTCGCCGAAGAACGTCATGAACAGGATGCTGCGCTTCGGGCGCGGCTCGAGCGAGGAGAGCGCGGCGGCCAACTCGATGACCGTTACCGTGCCACTGCCGTCGTCGTTGGCGCCGTTGTAGATGTTGTCGCCGTCGCCGGACCCGCGCACCCCGACGTGATCGTAGTGCGCGGTGACCAGGATGTAGGTGTCCTTGAGGGTCGGGTCGGAGCCGGGCAACAGGCCGGCGACGTTGCGCAGGCCGATCGGCGAATCGGCCGGCTCGATGTGGGCCGTCACGGTCGCTTTCAAGGGCTGGTCCTTCGTCGAATCGAGCAAGGCGGCGAGGCGGTCGTGACGGATGGTCAAGAGCGGCAGGCCGGCCGATCGGCTTCGCCGATTTTCCGGGTCGATCAGGCGCCCGAGCCGCGTCCGGTCGATTGGTCCTTCACGGTCGACGGACAGGATCAGGGCGGCTTCGAGCTCGCGCATTCGTGACACAAAGCGCCGCATGTCGCGGCGCACCTGGCGAAACGGGCTCCGGCGGGCACCGCGCAGCGCGGGCATTTCGGTCAGCACCGCCTTTCCGGCGATCTGCTCTTTTGTCAGGTCATGGAGCGCGTCGGCATCGTCGAATTTGACCATGATCAGCGGCGCGGCGGTCAGATCGACGGATTGGTCCACGGCCGACGCAATACGGTCCAGCGCAATGTGAATGGCCTGCTTCCGGCCGTCCTTGGTGTATTCGACGACCAGCTCAAACCGCGCCGCGTCCCGTCCGACGGACAGCCACTTGGCCGTCTGGAAATAACCATCGTCGCCGACCGGCTCGAGCCCGGCCCGACGGAACTGGGCCGCGATGTACTCGGCGGCGATGTCGAGCCCGCGTGAGGGCGTGCCGCGGCCTTCGAGCAGGTCCGATGCAATGAACGACAAATGGCCGCGCAGCGAGGCGGGGGAGATGCGGTCGAGCGCGGCCCGAATGTTCGGCGCGACATCCGGCTCGGCCGCGGCGCCGGGCGACAGCTCGCACACCGAAAACGCTACGGCCAGCACCAGGATCCCAAGGAGTCGCCGCTTCTTGTTGACGGATTCGATCATTCCCAATCGCTTCCCTGCCATACTGTTTCTCGAGTGGCCGATGGCCCGATGACAAGGCACATCATTTCAGAGCGGCGCGACCCTTGCAAGCGCATGAGGGGCACCGGAGACCCGTGCTCCTCGCGATTCGCTCCCTACTTCGAGCGGGAAGCGCTGAACGTAGTCATTCCGAGCGCAGCGAGGAATCTTGCTGAACCCAAGGGCCGGATGCTTCGCTCTGTTCAGCATGACGTTCAACGATTTACGCTCCCTGTAGTAGGTCGTTGGGTCGTGGAATCGCACCGCATCGGCTCAGAAGCAGCAGTGACCAATGGCGCAGGAGAAAAACGGGTCGATGTCGCCGCCATCGACGCGTCCGTCCCCGTTTATATCGCCGACGCAGAGTAGCGGGCAGCCGGGGTGCGCCGCCTGCCACGCGGCGGGGTCGCCCAGGGCCTGGAAGAACGGATCGACGTCGCCGCCGTTGAAGAGGCCGTCGCAGTTCATGTCGCCACAGATAAAGCCCGCGCAAGCAATGATCGTGAAGGTCTCTCCGGCGTTGTTGGTGAATTCCAGGGGCGCTGCCGTCTCTGAGTAGTCCGCGATGTTGCTGCTGCTCATCGCGCTCGCGGGGCCGACGAACTCGATCGCCATAACGCGATCGGACGGCAATGCGAATCGCACGGGCGGGCCGAACTCGCCGTCGGGGTCGTTGGCGGTCGAGCCGGTTGTTTCGCCGCGGTAGTTGTCGCCGCCCCAGCTCAAGCGCCACCAGACGTTGGTGCCGGCGTCGTCTTCCAACGTCAGGCTGCCGGCGGGGAGGTAGGAGGCGGGGATCAGGCTGGTCATGACGAAGTCGGGCCGGACCCAGGGCGTGGTGACCTCTCCGAAGCGCAGGCTCGTGACGAGCACCGTGTCGCCGAGGTTGCCGTTCGCCACGGATCGGGCGAAATCGACGATGAGCACCGGGTTCTCGCCGTTGGCGTCGTAGGCCCACACCCGCGAGTCCTGGAACTGGTTCTGGTTGGCTTCGCGCAGGCGGAACTGGATCGCCTGGAATGCCGTGTCGCCGTTCACGCCGCCGATG
>JACZRH010000187.1:0-6951 GCA_022574815.1 Planctomycetota bacterium
CTGGCGCGTCCTCACTGGCTGCGGGGCGCGCGGGCTGCTGCGGAACGCGCTCAACGTCGCGCAGCGTTGGGGCTTGGTCTCCCGCAACGTCGCGGCGCTGGCGGCCCCGGAGTGCCGCACGCCGGCGAGCTCCTTCCGCAGCTTGCGGGCCGCCTCGCGCGGGTTGAACGCGATGCGGCGAACGGCGACATCGAGCAAGAACAGCACCAGCATCCAGCGAATCAGGTCTTCCCAGATCGCCCGCCGCGACTCCGCCCGCGGCAGCGTGCTCGTATCAAAAACCGACGCCGCTTGGCTGGGGCTCAGAACACGCCCGCCGGTGAGGTTAGCGAGCTCGTTCAGCAACGGGTAATTGGTCTTCATGTTGCGGTATTCATCCGAATACGCGATCGAAACACCGGTCTGCAGCGATCCGGCGATCGC
This sequence comes from Planctomycetota bacterium, assembly GCA_022574815.1. Taxonomy (GTDB): domain Bacteria; phylum Planctomycetota; class Phycisphaerae; order UBA1845; family Fen-1342; genus JACZRH01. Next base: position 424 of record JACZRH010000187.1, read on the forward strand.
GTCCTCTCCCGCGCCGGCTCGGTACGCCAAGTTGGCAATGTAGTTGCCGGGCTCACGGGCGTCGAATTCGCCGACGTAAGTTCCCGGCCCGGTCTGCGTCAGCCGCAACGGCCGCGAGGTCGAATCGGGTGCCACGAGGGTTCCCTGAACTGACATGAAGTTGATCGCGGACGCGTTCTTGTCGAGTGCATCGATGCGGATCGTGCCCTTCCCGCCCTGCACGCTGGTCGTGACGTCGAACGCCGCCGCGTCCGACTGCCGCGAAGCCCAGCGGGCGATCTGGGCCCAGAGCTTGCTGAAGCCCGGCCAGCCGGCCCAGTCGCTGCCCCAGCGGGTCCACATTCCGCTGGTGAACGCGACCGTCTTACCCAGACCGACCTGCCAATGGGCCAGCACCGGGTCGGGGCCGTCCTTGGTGAGTCGCGCCAACGGCATGTCCGCCAGCGGTTTGGGCGTCGTGACTACGTAGCCCAGCAATTGCGGAACGCCGCTGCTGCCCACGCCCGCGATGATGGGCGACAGACGGTTGGTCAGCGTGGGGGTGAAGGCCACCTCGTGAATCAATGAACGCCGCACGACCTGCGACTCTTTCAGGAAAATCTGCGGCAGTTTGCTGAAATCATTCGTGCGGTAGAACTTTCCGCCGGTCTGGGTGGCGATGTTCTGGGCCATGGCCTGGTCGATCCAGTGCCCGCCGAAGCCGATCGCCACGGTTGAGCACGTGATCTTTTCGTCCTTCATTCTCTTGAGCAGCGCGGGGGTCGGGCCGACCGGGTCGAAGTCGGAGATGACGATCATGTGCTTGATGCCCGCGTCGGGGCGCGCAACAAGGGCGTCCACACCCTGCACCATCACATCCTGAAGCGAGGGCATATCGCCCATTTGCATCTTCTTGACCTGCTGAATGCGGGCCGTCTTGTTGCCGATGGGCTGGAGCGGGATTACCCAGTTGCCCTGCTTGGCGTTCATCCACTGGTACGAGAGCACGCCGATCAGATCCAGCCGGCTGAGCGCCTTGATGGACTCGATCGCGACGCGCTCGCCCCAGTAGTTGCCCTTGGGGATTTCGCACGCGTGCATCACCAGCACCAACGCTCCCTTGGGGATCTGCTTCTTGGCCTTGACGTCGAAGCTGACCGGCATGATCTCTTCAACCGGGCTGTCCATCCAGCCGCCCGCGCCGAAGGATTGGTCGCCGCCGACCATGACGAGGCCCCCGCCCAGGTCGCGCACGTAGGTCGCGAGGCCGACCTGCTGCTCGCGCGTGAGCAGATTGGCCGGGACGTTGCCCAGAATCACAAGCGAGTATTCGAGCAGGCGGACCTGATCGAGCGGCTTCTCGCCGACGATCTCCACCTGCGCGACCAGCCGTTCGCGCTCCAGCGCCCGCCGCAGGATTTCCGCGGAGCGATAGTCCTCGCCGTCCAGCGGGCCCGGCGTGAGGATTAAAATCCGCCCCTGGCCGGAAACCACGGTGAACGCACGGCCGGTGTTGTTGGCGGCAACACCGTCGTCCGCGGGATTGTCCGGCTCGAACGCGGCCCGAAAGCGATGCGCCCCCGCGGCCCGCAGAGGGACCGGGATCGAAAAGCGCGTCGCGCCGGCATCGAGCTCGACCGGGTAGCCGGCCCCGGGGCCGTCCGGGTCGAGATCGACGATCTGCTCGTTGTGGTAAAGCATGATTCTCCCGCGCGTGGCCCGTTGCGAACGCAACACCATCTGGAGGTTGATCGTCTCCTCCGCCGACGCCGTCGCGGGCGCTTTGAGCCGCTCGAAAACAACCTCGTTCTCGTGGTCATACTCGACCGGGAACACGTCCACCGGCACGCCCGCCGCGCGGAGTTGGTCTGCTTCTCGAAGCACGTCGCCGACGTTTTCATTGCCGTCCGAGACCAGGACCAGCCGCCGGGCCATGCCCGGTGGAAACAGGGCCAGGCCCATTCGCAACGCGGCGGCGATGTCGGTTCGCTCGGGCACGACCGGGGCCGAGAAGCGCTCGATCGCAAGGATCCCCATGGGAAGCTGCTCGATCGAGCTCTGCCCGTCGAACGCAATTACACCGAACCGATCGTTCAGGCGTCCCTGCTTCGGCCGCTGCTCGTCAATGCCTTTGAGAAGATCGAACTGGCCCGTCTGCAAACCGCCCGGAATGCTGTGCGAGCGGTCTACCAGAAAAATGACGGATATATCATCCGTGCTGGTGACGCGCTCGGCGCCGGCGAGGGCGAGAATCATGAAGGTTACGACGATGCAGCGGAGGCTGATCGCCAGCATCCTGCGAACCCGCCCCAGCCCCGCCATCGACCGGATCGAGAGAGCTACCAGCAGCGGCAGCACCGCCAGCAAAGCGAGATACCCCGGCGATTCAAAGTGCAGGAACGCGAGCGAATGGTAAGCCGACCACATACGCACTCTAGTGTACCAACATTTTCCCGAAGCGTGAACTCGCCCGCCGCAATGCGCGCCCGCATTGTCCGTCGCCGAAATGCCGGTCCGGCGATCTCACTCGCCCCCGTCTGCCACCCCTGCGCTCGGGCGGATCCACGTTCGGCTCCCCAACCCTTCGATCACCTGCACCCGGTTGTTCCCGGAATCGATGATGAACAACCGGTCGCCGTCACCCACCGCGAGGGCCCAGGGATAAGCGAGCTCTCCCGGCCGCCGACCGGCTCCGCCCCACGTCCCGAGCGAGCGGCCGGCGGTGTCAAATCGCTGAATGCGGTTGTTTCCGTATTCGCACACCGCGAGCGTCCCGTCCGACAGCCGCTCGATGTTGTACGGGAACTTGAGCTCGCCGGCTGCCCGCCCGAGCCGGCCGAACGACCCGAGAAACGTCCCGTCCGGCCCGAAGTGGCAGATGCGATGGTGCCCCGCATCCGCCACCCAAATCGTGCCGTCGGGAGCCGCGAGCAGCGATTGCGGGCGCATAAGCGCGGCCTCGCCGGCATCCGGGCCGCCGAAGCTGAACTGATACTCCCGCCGCGGCGAAAACCGGCTGATCCGGTCGTTTCCGCCGTACTCGGACACGTAGATAAAACCATTCCGGTCGATCGCGACGTCGGTCGGCAGACGGAACTGTCCCGGGCCGGTCCCAAACGAGCCGAACTCGCCCAGATGCGTTCCGTCCGGCTCGAAGAGCAGCACCCGCCCGTAGTGCGTGTCCGGGGCGTACAAGACCCACGCTGTCGCGCTCAGGTCGCTCGGCCCCCCGCCCAGCCCCGTGGGTTTGCCGGCCGCAGTGTCGGGCATCCGCCACTGGTGCGAAAACCGCCCGTCCGACCTGAAGCACTGAATACGACCGGTCTTGTCCACCACGTAGAGGTCGCCGTCCGGCGACGCGACGGCGGCGCGGGGATAGCTGAACTCGCCGGGGCCCATTCCGGTTCGCCCGAACACGAGCAAAGGGTGCCCAGCCTCACTGGCACGGCCGGAACCGCATCCGCGCGCGGGGACCGATGCACAAACGAGCCCAACGAGAATTAGACGGACTCCGATCACGGCGGGACATGGGCGGGTTGGCGCTCGGAAAAGGCGCGCTTGGCCTCGAGGATAATTTCCAACAGGGTTTCAAGCGTGATCTGGCCGGTTGCCACACCGAGTACGCGTTCTTCAGGATCCACGATTAGGACCGCCGGCGCTTCCCGAATGTCCCACGCGTCGGCGAGCGGCCGGTCCCAGTCGAAATCGAGCGCCACGCAGTTCAAATCGGTCGTCGCGCTGATGAGCTCCGGCTTCTTGAGTACGTTCTCTTCAAACTCCGTACACGCCACCCGATACCAACTGCGGAAGTACACCAGCGTGAGCTTGTTCTCTTCCCGGCTTCGCGTGTGGACCAGCTCGTACGAGTAGCCGCGCCAGTTGATTCCCGACGAGCACCCGCTCACGATGAACAGAACCAGCGCGATGCTGACCGTGCCGCCAGCCAGTGGGGTGAGTCTCAGACGGTTGCGACGGAAGACCGCCGTCAGCGTCTTTGTGCCGGCGTGGGGCGAAAAACGCCCGGTTTGCATCAAGACGACACCCTTTGCACAATCTGACGGCGCTGATTCGTTTCGCCGGGCATTGTACCCGGCTCGCCCGGTACCGCCAAGGAGCCGGACCGCAATGAGATTTCTCACCGTCTACCGAGACATCCCGGGTCTGCCATGACGACGATCGAGCGAATCGGGCCGGACACACTTCCCGAGGCCTTGGAGCTGCTCCTGGCCACACGCACGCGACGCGCGGACACCCAGCAGGTCCGCAGCTATCGCGCCTATCTCGATCAAGGCCCGCTCAATTGGGAAGGCCTGCAAGTCCTGCGCAGCGGGCGAGTTCGTGGCGTTTTCTTCGCGATGCTCCTGCCGGGGCGATCGGCCATCGTGATGACGGCCGTGCCGGGGCAGCACGGGATCGAATCCGAAGACCAGCTCGAGGCCCTGCAGCGGGGTCTGGAGCAGCTCGAACCGCGCAAGCTGCACTACGCCCAGATTCTCGTCGAGACCCCGGTGCCCGAGCTGCGGCAACTGATCGAACAGGCGGGCCTCCGTCACCTGGCGAGGCTGCACTATCTCCAACGCGACGCTTCGTACCCCTGGGCCGATCCGCCGCTCGAGCACGAGGCCGACTGGCTCACCTTTGACGAACGCACCTACGACGAATTCGCACGGACGCTGGCGAAAACGTACCAGGACAGTCTCGACTGTGCCGAACTCACCGGGCTGCGGCCGATTCGTGACGTCATCGCATCTCATCAGGCGACCGGCCGCTTCGAGCCGCACATGTGGGCCGTGGCGCGGGTGGCAGGCCAAAGCGCCGCCGCGCTGCTGCTGGCGGTCGTGCCCCAGGCCTCTGCGGTCGAGGTCGTGTACATGGGCGTTACGCCGTCGTTTCGGCGGCGCGGCGTCGGGGCGTTGTTGCTCCGCCAGGCGCTTCACAAATGCCGCCAGGCGCGCCAGCGGACGCTCACGCTCGTGGTCGATGCGCGCAATACACCGGCGCGCCAGCTCTACGAGCGTTTTGCGTTTCAGACGCTGACCACACGCGAGGCGTACCTCTATCGCTGGGGCGAGGGCCCGTGGCGCTGCGCTGCGACGACGCCGGCGCGCGAATAATGTTCGCGCCCAGCGAACATCCTGTGGACAACCGGTGATTTGATTTTTTTTTTCCCTCAGCACTGCTTGATGCGCCGAGAGTTACGAGACTGTCAAACGATTTGTGCAAAGTTGATCGTTGCAGCTTCGCTCTCACGTTGGTATTATTCCATTCGCTCATGAACAGAGGGCGGAAGCGTCACTGCCCCAACGACCCGGATACGTCAACTCATATAACTTTGACTGACAGGCGAAATCGCCTAGAGGTGTGCCGTGGACCCAGCGGTTGCGGAGATGGTCTGCCATATCCGTGAGCGGATCGCCGATCGCATCGGGGCAAACCCCTTTCGCACTTGGTTCGGAGACTCGACCGAATTCGAGCTTGCGGACGATCGGCTTGACGTGACCGTGCAGAGCGCCTTCGCCGGGACCTGGATCGCATCCAACTATCTGCCCGACATGATCGAGGCCACCCGCGACATCGTCGGTACCGAACTTCGCGTGGACGTCCGGGTCGCCGAGAACAACCCGCGGACCGACTGCGACCGGCCGCGACCGAGCACTGCGAGCCGCCACAACCACAAACCCAGCCGCGCACACGAAAAATCCACGCTCCGCGGCGACCTCGACGAATTCGTCGTCGGACCATCGAACGAGTTGGCCTATTCGGCCGCCCGCAGCATCGTCCGCGCGCCCGGCGAGACCTTCACCCCGCTCGTGATCCACGGCGGCTGCGGGCTGGGCAAGACCCACCTCGTACAAGGCATCTGCAACGCCGTCCGCCGTGCGCACCCCACGCTTTCCTGGCGCTACGTTTCGGGCGAAGAGTTTACCAACGAGTTCGTCTACGCGGTCAAGGGTGGGCGCATCGATCTGTTCCGGGCGCGCTTCCGAAAAGTCGACCTGCTCGTGATCGACGATATCCACTTCCTCGCCAACAAGAAGGCGACACAGGAAGAGTTCCTGCACACGTTCAACGCCATCGACACCTGCGGCAAGGCGGTGGTACTGTCGTCCGACCGTCATCCGCGCAGCATCGCCACGCTGAGCGAGCCGCTGATTAGCCGCCTGATCGCCGGGATGGTCGTCGAGATCGTGCCGCCCGACTTCGCCACCCGGCGCGAGATCCTGCGCCGCCGCACGCTCGCCGTGCGCAGCGACGTACCCGAGGACGTGATCGATTACGTCGCGCGGCACGTCACTCGCAACGTGCGCGAGCTGGAGGGCGCTCTGTTCAAGCTCGTGGCGGTCGCTTCGCTCACCAAGGAGCGCATCACGCTCGACTTGGCCCGCTCGGCGCTGGCCGACTACGTCGTCCGTAGCGAGCGGCGCCCCGAGGCGACCGAAATCGAGCGGACCGTCGCGGCCCGCTTCGGCGTGACTCGCGAGCAGATACACTCCAAGGCCCGCGACCGGACCATCAGCCTGGCCCGCGCCGTCGCGATGTACTTGATCC
>JACZRH010000187.1:6961-8150 GCA_022574815.1 Planctomycetota bacterium
TCGGGCGGGCCATCGGCAACAAAAACCACTCCACCGTGCTCATGGCGACGCGGCGGATTGAACGAATCTTGGAGCAAGGAGGCGCGGTTTTCTGGAAGTCACCGTCGGGAATCCAAGACGCGCCGCTGCGCACCCTGCTCGAGAACATCGAGCGGGATCTCGTGCAACAGCGCGACTGATCGGCCCCGGCCGATCCGACGACGGTGAGCGGCGGCGACACGGAGGTCGTCGCCTCTTTTTGTGACCGGCCCACGCCCACCCGGTCCTTGCTGCGCGGCTGACAGAAGCGCAAATCCAGACCATCCGCGTCCTTCGCCGACGCCCACTTCCCGTTATACTACACCTCGGTTTCCGATCCCGGCCGATGGGCGCCTAACGGACGAAATATCCATGCATCGCTCGAAGATGATCAAGGCCCTGCTTCCCCTGCTCGGCTTGTTGGCGGCCAACGGCTGTCTGGCCAACGTGCAGCAGAATCTCGACTTGGTTCTATCGCCGAACGCCCTGGACAACGCCTTGCGCGCTCCTTTCAGCGACGTCTCGGATTTGGCCTTGTTCTTCGCGAGGTTCGTTCTCGGGTAAGGACTATGCCCTCGCTAATCATCCGCACCAAAGGCGCGACGGCCTATGACCTGCCGTTGTCCGCCCGTGCGGTCACGCTCGGCCGAGCCGAAACGTGCGATGGCATCCTGCGCGACGACGCCGAGGTCTCGCGCGAGCACGTCGAAATCTGGCTCGACGACGAGAGCCGCGTTCTGGTCGCCGACAAGAACTCCAAGAACGGGACGCGCGTCGACGATGGCGAGATGTTCCGAAATGACACACGCGTGGCGTTCAACTCCATTCGCGTCGGCGAGCACGAGATCGAGATCGTCGGCGCCCCGCCCAAGCCCGCGGAAGCGTCGACCAGCGTCACCTTCGCGCCCGACGCCCCCAATCGCCTGGGCGACACCCATTTTTTTCCTTCGAGCAAACGCCTCGACCTCAACGCCCAGCGCCTGGCGCTGCTGATCAGCCTGACCGACCGCATCGGCGGGGCCTTCGAGAAAAAACCACTGCTCGAACAGGCGCTCGACGCCTGCTGCGACGCACTCGGCTTCGAGCGCGGGCTGATCGTGCTCAAGACGCCCCGCGGCGAGCCGGAGCCCCCGGTCACGCGCAACGTCCAGGTCGATGAAACCGGAGCATA